>JABHJJ010000207.1 GCA_018691945.1 Candidatus Nitrosopelagicus sp.
GGTTCAGGAATCCATAACATGAGAAATCCCAATTTTTGCATTTTTTTACCTGGTGCAGATGCACGATTTAATGCACCTAAGGATTGAGATGTTTTTTTGTCATCAAGTTTTCCCATATCAGAGTACAAATCAGAACGTCTAGAAGCAGATTCCTTCATAAGTCGTAATTTTTCAATTTTGTCTCTAAGAGGATCAGCCATCTATTGTTATTTTGAAAAATATAGTTAACAGTCAGTGATCAAAATCTACTACGTCCAAGTCAAAATTTTGTCACAATAATTTTGAATTTATATAAAAGCAATTTCATATTGCCATAATGAAAAATAAGATTTCACGTAGATTAGATTCAATCAAAGCAGCGCATGAATCAGAGAAAGCAATTTCATCAAGAGTAGAAGACTATCTAGAAGTGATATCAGAATTAGTAGATATGAAGGGATATGCAGCAACACTTGATATTTCAAGATACATGAACGTTAGTGCCCCAAGCGTAACAAAAATGCTAAAAAAATTAGATGCTGATGGATATTTAATATACGAAAAATATTATGGAATTAATTTAACAGGAGAAGGTCAACGTATTGCGGACATAATAAAGCAGAAACATGGAATTTTACTTGAATTTTTCGAGATTTTAGGAATTGGAAAGGAGATTGCAAATCAAGATGCAGAAGGAATAGAACATTATCTAAACCCAAAAACAATTAGACAGATTAGGAAATTTGTAACATTCTTCAAAGCAAATCCAAAAGTGCTTAACAGTTTTAATGAGTTTTAAGGAATATTTCCAGATTATCGTTAGTGTTAACAAATCTAGAAAAACGTTTACCCTCGGTAGAACGTTTCAAGATTTTAATTTTACCTTTTTTGCCTATTCTAGATGAAAAAAGAAATTCATCGTTTACAACAAAGCTTGCAATATTTCCAGTGTACTGTCTATCTACCTCAAATATCAATGCCATTCCAGATTCAGAAAAATCATACGATAAAGCCTGAGACGGAAGTTCTTGTTGCACCACATGCTCTTCAACATCAATGTGTAAACCAAGAGATTTTTCTAATTCTTGTATGGTTTTTCCAGCCTTACCAATCAATGATGGAATTGAATCTCTTGAAACAAAGACCTTGATTCTTCCAGGAGTGAGAAATTCAATTTTTGGGTGTGGATCAAATCTATATAATCTATCCAGAATTTTTTCTTCAGCTAAATGTTCAATACCAGATTTTTGTGAACCGTTTTCAGTTACAGGAATTATGATATTTTCCTCACCAAATGTATAGATTTCATATTCCAGAGTATTTGTTTCAAAATCAGATATTTCAATTACAGGCCGAGCCAAGTCTTGTTCAACCATTCCAGATGGAACCTTTACCTTTAATTCCAAATCATAAACTTTGGAGATTCCTCCATCCTTTACATAAATGACAGTATCTAGTACATTTGGAATAATTCCAAGTTCAATTTTTCCAATAAATCTTTGAATTGCATCAATCGGAGTATTTGCATGAACAACCCCAACCATACCAACACCAGTTAATCTAAGATCACTAAAAATTCTAAAATCTTCTCTTCGTCGGACCTCATCAAATATTGTGTAATCAGGTCTTACAAGTAACAAAATATCAGCTGAGTTTTCAAAACTTCCATCCAATCTAGTATACTGAGTTACTCCAGGATCAACTTGTAAGTCACGTGGAGATTCAAAAGTTTTTACAATATTTCCAGAGCGATTAAAGAAATTTGCAATTCCTGATGCTAGTGTACTTTTTCCAGAACCTGGAGCACCAGAGATTAGAATTCCTTCCGCTTGTTGTTCCAATCTTGACAATAGTTTCTCAGATAGATGATAATCCTCTAATGACATTTGTTTAATTGGATGAACTATTGTAATTTCTAAAAGTTCAGAAAATGGAGGTCTTGTGATGGCAATTCGATAATCTCTATACTGTATTACCAAAGCACCAGGTTTTGAGATTTCTGTATTACCAAGTGTTTCATCATCAATTGATGCCAAAATTTGTGATGTTATAATTTCAAGATAGTCACGGTCAAGTGTTTTTGTATCTAATTCAACTAATTCGAAATTTCCAGGTTTTCCTTTTTTTCCAAGAGGTTTTTGATTTTCTTTTAGATGAATGCTCATTGTGGTAGGGTCAAAGAATTTCAGGAATTCCAAATCAGGAGTTTTTTCTCCATTAGTGACTAATTCTGATTCAGGTTTTTGTAAATCGCTCATAATTGCAATTTAGGCTAGGTTCTATTATGTATTCTTTTAATGCGTAAAACATCCACACAACTTAAACAAATTATTCTCACAAAGCCAAACAAAAGAATTGTTTTAGATCGATTAGTAATGACGATTCAAGATAATCCTAATTTACAATTTCACTCAGATTGTAATAATTATTTTGAATCGTTAAGAGAAAAAGGCGAAACAGATTTTGAGTTTGAAGATGAGTATTTCTTTACCATGCCTGCAATATCACAAATAAGTTTAGATTAATTATTCAGTAGTTCCTCGAATCATAGATATGCACAAGCTAGATTCAATTGCAGAAAATATCAAAGTATGTGAAAAATGTAAGTTATGTGAAACACGAATAAAGGCGGTTCCAGGTAAGGGAAACTTTGATGCAGACGTAATTTTTGTAGGAGAAGCCCCAGGCAGAAATGAAGATATGCATGGAGAGCCATTTGTCGGCGCTGCAGGAAAAAGGCTTGATATGATTTTAGAAGATACGGGGATAGATAGAGAAGATGTCTATATCACAAATATTGTAAAATGTAGACCCCCAAAGAATAGAGTTCCATCGAAACAAGAAGAAGAGGCATGTAATGACTTTATCAAACAGGAAATCGAAATAATTAATCCAAAGATTATCTGCATTATGGGCAATACTGCATATGGTACACTTCTGGATGGAAAAGAGATAACAAAGAATCATGGGAAAATTGTAGAAAAAGATGGAAGGAAGTTTTTTGTGACATTTCATCCTGCTGCAACAATTTACAATCAAAAACTAGTTGATGAATTAAAAAATGATTTTAGAAGATTAGCAGAGTTTCTAGGAATGAATGATCAACCAAAACAGTATGAAGAAAGACGATGTGATTTCTGCATGGCTAAAACAAAACACGAGGTGGTGGTCATGCCAAAGGTGGTCACAAGAAAAAGAAGATGGCTCTACAAATGTACAGAATGTAATCATGAAAGATGGCTTGTCCCATACAGAACAGTTGCAGAAAGTTTGTACTGATTATCTAATACAGATGACTTTGTAATTCAATTTGTTCTTCAGCAGACATGATGCCCTTTCTAACTAAAATGTCGAGCATATCTTTGAACAATTGTTTTTGCTCTTCAGACATTCCACCTTTGTTTCCTTTTTCTCCAGGTGGACCAGGAGGACCACGAGGACCTTTTTCTCCCACAGGACCTTGTAGACCCTGTGAACCTTTGTCACCTGAAGGACCTTGTAGACCCTGTTTTCCTTGTTCACCTTGTGGGCCTTGAATTCCTTGTGGACCACGAGGACCTTTGTCTCCAGTTAATCCAGGTGGACCTTGTTCACCTTGTGGACCAATAGTTCCACGATCACCTTGTGGACCAGGAACACCAGTTAATCCTTTGTCACCAGGACGACCTTGTGGACCACGAGGACCTTTTTCTCCAATCGGCCCAGTAATTCCAATTTTTCCTTTTTCACCTTGTGGACCTTGTGGACCAGTTGGACCTTTTTCTCCCATTGGACCAGTAACTCCTTTGTCACCTCTTTCACCAACAGGACCGGGAACTCCTTTATCACCTTGAACACCAGGAGGACCAGTTGGACCTTTTTCTCCTTTGTCACCACGTAAACCAGTTAATCCTTTGTCACCTGAATGACCTTGTTGACCAGTTGGACCTTTGTCACCTGAAATTCCACGTCCGCCTTGTTCTCCTTTGTCACCTTTGTCACCAGTAAGACCTTTTTCACCTTTGTCACCTTTGTCACCTTTTGGACCAAGTGTACCTTTGTCACCTTTGTCACCTTTGTCACCAGTGACACCCTTATCACCACCAGTACCTTTTTCACCCGATGGACCTTTGTCACCTTTGTCACCTTTGTCACCTTCAGGACCAGGAGGACCAGGAGGACCTTTGTCACCTTGAAGAGATCGTGAAGATGGTTTTACTTTAGATGGTTTTGGATCAGATTTTGGTTTGTTAGGGAGTTGTCTCATTGTTTCAGGAACTTTAAATTCAAAAGAAGTTCCCACAGATGAAAATTGATCAACTAGAATTATCCAGACACTAGTGAATGTAGAAATTTTTTCAGGTAATGGATTTGATGAAGACCCCAAAGTAGCTTCAAAGTTTCCATTTTTAATATTAAGATGAGATTTTTCACGCCATAGTGGAAGAAATGATTTTTGTGCAATTTGTTCACCAGAAGGTTTTGCTTCAGTGATAGCAAATTCAACTTCAAAAACACCATTTTTTTGTGTGTAAGGTGATTGGCCTCTAACAGAAATGTGGTCAGATGAAGACATGATCGTTTCTTTGAATATCTTGTATTTAATTAGATTTTCGAGCCTATTAGGCGTAATTCCATCGCTAATGGCAGGTTGATATTTATCCGATAAATGTAAGAATTTACTTCATGAAGAATGAAAAAAAAGACACATCTCTTAGTAAAAAAGAAGAGACGGGGTTAACTAATGTAAATTATCAACGAGATAGACTTTTCAAAAAAGGTATCAATTTCATGGCAGATGAAAAATTAGAAGAAGCAGTAAGAAATTTTGAGATGATACTCAGAACAGATCCAAATGATGTGGAAGTGATGCTCAAACTAGGATATTCAAGATTCCATTTAGACGACTATTCAGAAGCAATGAGAGTTTATGATAAGATCTTAGATATTGATATAACGAATCCAGAAGCATGGAATCTCAAATCACTAGTAAATTATGAAAAAAAGAACTATGCAAAAGCATTGGATTGCGTAGAAAAAGCAATAGACTCAGACCCAACATATGGAATGGCATGGTATAACAAAGGATGTTATCTTTCAATGTTAAATCAAGTACCAGATTCGCTAGAAGCACTAAAACGTTCAATTGAGATTGATGTTAAAAATGCAAGAAAAGCGGTAAAAGACAAAGACTTTGTAAATGTAAGATCAGAAGAGGGATTCAAACGAATTATTGAGGTTGTATTAATTGAATCATTACGACAAGGATATCACACAATTGGAGCAATTGTATGGACTACATTCCTAGGAAAAGAAGATACGATCAAAGGATTAGATGAATTAATCTTGAAAGGAGTTGTTATTAAAAGTGAAAAGAGACAGGGATTTAATCAGATTATACCTATTTATGATTTGGTTCCAGATGTCGCAAAAAAAATTGGTGCAAAGAGACGTGGACTACTTGGACCAAAAGAGATTGGAAAAGTTCCAACACCTGTTAAAAATCTCAAAGAAATTGGATTAGCAATTCAAACAACAAGGACTGCAATAGAAAACGAAGATACTGAAAAAACAGTTGACAGTTTTGATGTATTTATAAATCCAGGAAAATGTGGACAGCAGATGATTGAAGAGTTTTTAGACGAACATAGAGAGATTAGATTATACAAAATTAGATTAGATGACAAAGGTAAGGATTATCTAATTGATAATAAAAAGAAGATGCTTGAATTATTTGAAACAATAGAAATGCAAGTTACAAAAAAATTACGAGCTAGTGTTACGCAGAATTAATTAGGTCATAGATTCTTTTTCTTTTTTTATGATTGGAATGCCATCAATGACTGATAAGTCATCTTCCTCATAGACAGTGTGCCAACGTCCATTATGAGGGAGTAAATTGTTTAATTCCTGAATTTTTTTATTTGTTGGTTTTTTGTTAAGCAAAGCCCCCCATTTCATATCTGGGACTTTTGGCATTATGTCGTTAATATCTTTCATCTTTATAATTAATTTTTAGTTTTTGTATATAAAATCATCATTCGGCTGAAAGATCCCAATAATTAGCATTTTCTTGTTTATCAATTGGCTTTTCAAGACTTTTCCATTCCTTAAAAGAATGAACATATAATTTGACATTGGGCAATCCTACAGACTTTAGAGCATAATATGCAAGACCAGATAGAGTCCCTACACTTCCACAATATGTGATTATTTCAGCATCCTCGGAAATTCCTCTGTTTTTGAGAAGATTTTTCATTCCTTCTTTAGTTCTCAGAATTTTTCCATCTGTTGCAAGTGTCCTGTATGGGATATTTATTGCACCTGGAATGTGCTGTTCCAGATAATTTAATCGTTCACGATTATCAATAATTATAACATTTTTGTTTTCTTTTACTTTTTCAAGATATTCTGCAGTAGCCATTATGTCTTTATTCTCTTTGATAGAGTGTGTAGCAGATTCAATTTCAGGAACTTCAGTTGAGATTTCATATCCAAGAGCCTTCCATTGAGAAAATGTTACATCAAGCAATTTTGCATCTTTATGTCCAATGTATTGTAATGCCCAAACAACTCTTGATGATAATGCACCAAATGTATCATCATAAATGACTACAGAGGTTTCATCAGATATTCCCAAGTCCTGTGCAATCTTTTGTATAGATTCTACACTATCATCTGCAAGAAGTTTTGCTAATGGGAGATTTACTGCATTTGTGATATGACCTAGTTGATAGTCTTGTTCTCGTCTTACATCAACAATTCGAATTGAATTGTCTTTAATTTTTTCACGAAGAATTTTTGAATCAATTATAGACATACTAGAATTATTCATGCAGCACATTCACCTTTTCCAGTTACTGTATGATAACTAGTGTCACTTCCATAATCCATATAGAAATCAGGTTCATCTTCAACCTTAGGAGGAATCAAGAAAGAGTTAATTTCTTTTTTGATATCTTCAACAGAATTAATTTTAGAAGATTCATTTCCATGAATAATTCTATCAATCCATCTAGATAATGTATCATCAGATTGCTTATTTTCTTTGTATAATTCAATAATTTTGAGAATTACAGGAATTACACGTTTTACAGGAACACGAGCTGTATGATGACCAAGTATAGAACCTTCATCAAATCTACCACCTAATGACATAGTATAATTTGGAAACATATCATTTTCATATCTACCACCCCCACCATAAAATCCAATTGTCGCAACTTCATGTTGTCCACAAGAGTTAGGACATCCACTAATTTTGATGGTGGAGTCTTTCAAGTCATCATCCTCATCAAGTTTTAATTCTAAGAATTTTCTTTGTACTTCTTTTGCTAAACGGTGAGAATTGGTTAATGCCAAATTACATGAAGTTGTACCAGAGCATCCTACTGCAGAGGCCATAGTTAACGAACCAGTTTTGGCAAGACCTGTTTCAAGTAATTTCGAATACATTGATTTAAGATCATCATCATGGACATAACGAATCACAATATTTTGTGAAAAACCATTCCTAGCAAAACCTTCAGCGGAATAATCACGAATGATTTCTGCAACACTTCTTAATTGATTAGCAGTGATATCTCCAGATTCTAGACCAATGAATACAGAATTAAAACCACCTTGTGATTGTTTTTCAACATTAGTTTTTTGCCATCTTGCAAATCCATCAGGTACAGAAGCAGATTCATTACTAACCGAAATTGGTCTTTGAATTTCATTTATACTTTCATCGATGTTTAATTTAACAATAACAGATTGTGTAGATTTTACAATAGCTCTTTCTTTTAAAACAAGATTTCGGAATTTTTCCCAACCCATATCATTTACTAAATAACGCATTCTGTTTCGTGCCATATTTTTTCGATCACCCAATCTATCAAATATTCTAATTACAGCCATTGAAGTGTAAAGTAAATCTTCAACAGGTGTAAAATCTTCTAATTGATGACCAATAAATGATTTATTTCCTAGTCCACCACCCAAGAAAATTTTGAATCCTTTTCTTTGTTCTCCATCAATTTCTTGTATTTGAGGCAAAAGACCAACATCAACAATTCTTATCATTCCATGCTTTTCACAACAAGTAAAATTAAATTTGAATTTGCGTGGAAGACCTTGACATATTGGATTTCTAAGCATGAATCTTGCGATTGCCAATGCATAAGGAGTTGCATCAAAAATTTCATCTTTACAAACACCTGACAATGGACTACACATTACATTTCTCACAGTATTTCCACATGCTTCACGAGATGTCATTCCAACATCAGAGAGAGATTGCATTATCTCAGAAACATCTTCAAGAATTACCCAATGAAGTTGAATGTTTTCACGGGTTGAGAAATGTGCACTACCAATAGAATACATCTCACTTAATTGAGCAATTTTTTCTAGTTGATATGGATATACTTGTCCTGCAGGAACTTTGATTCGTACCATTGCATAATCATCAGTCATACGAGTTCCATATGCACCATGTTGCAACCGAAATCTACGAAACGTGTCAGGATCAACTTTGCCTTGTCGGAATAGCTTCACGGTTTCAGCGAAATTTTCTGCTTCTTGTCTTCTGGACCAATCAATCTTGGGCTGTTTATCAGCCGGTTTTGATGGTCTTAGCTGTTGTGCCATCTATATTTTTTTGATCGCAGTATGGTTATAAGTTTTCGATATGGGTAAGTTACACATATCAATTAAACAAAATATACATTTTTGCCGGTTTATGTTAGTATACCCTAATTTTGAATGAAAATACCCAAAGCTATTAATGAGTTTGGAATAAAAAAAAACATGCAAGAGTCAGTTAACGAACAAAGACCAGAAAAAATTTTTGCAGACGCAAAAGAAGTAGAGATTACTAGAGCCATTGCAAAAGAGTTTTACGATGTGTTACAAGATAGAGCAGAAAGTGATGTCATAATTATTGGTGCAGGACCTGCAGGACTAACTGCATCTAGGGAATTATCATTATTAGGTTACAAAGTATTAGTTATTGAACAGAATAACTATCTAGGTGGAGGATATTGGCTTGGAGGTTACATGATGAATCCAGTAACAGTACGTGCACCAGCACAAAAAATTTGGGATGAGATAGGCATACCTTACAAAAAAGTGGGAGAAGGATTGTATCTTACACCAGGGCCACATGCAGTTTCTAAATTAATTGGAGCCGCATGTGATGCAGGAGTAAAATTCTTGAATCTCACAAAATTTGATGATTTAGTTATGAGACATGGAAGAGTTGTAGGTATTGTTGTGAACTGGATGCCAGTTTCAGCACTACCAAGAAATATCACATGTGTAGATCCTGTTGCACTAGAAGCAAAAATGATTATTGATTCATCAGGACACGACTCAGTTGCAGTAAAAAGATTGGTGGATAGAAAACTTGTCGAATGGAAAGGAATGGATCCAATGTGGGTAGAAGATGGTGAAGAACATGTGGTACATAAAACAGGAGAAGTTTATCCAGGATTAGTCGCTGCAGGAATGTCAGTTACAGAGACGTATGGATTAGCAAGAATGGGACCAACATTTGGTTCAATGTTATACTCTGGAAAAAAGGCAGCCGAAATAACTGATCAAAAGATTAAAGAATTTGATAATAAGATTCAAAAATAATCTATTTGAACTTTAAAAAAATAACATTATACAAAGAACCAGCATTACCAGAAATTGATATTAAGCGATTAACAGATTTTTTAGAAGAAAACTTTCCATTCAAGATTGAAATAAAAGATAATATTTTCAAGGAGTTAAACATAGAGAATATCAATAAATTATCAAAGAGTAGAGTTACAGACATTAAAAATTCATTTTCAGTGTATAAGACTAGTGATATTGAGTTTGAGTTTGAAAAGAAATTGTGTCAGGATTCATCATTAATGAATTCAACAACTAAAGTAGAAGATGCTCAAGAAATAAGTCAAGTTTTCATGTATGATGGATTTGAATTACAAAAAATTTTCAGATATCTTAATGAGAATGATGAAACATTACACATCATTCTAACAAATAGGCTTACATGTACATTTGATGAAAAGGATGAAAGATATCATGCGAGAGCAGTAATTTGTGCCAATCCTGCAATTATTTCTACTACAGGAATTATAGAAGCCCCTGCAAAACCAAAAGAATACTATTTTGAAGTAATGGCATTAAAGGCACAAGGATTAGATAAAAAATCTGCTAAAGAAAAGTACAAAGAGCAATTTTTAGACTATAATGATGAAAGATTAACAAAAGTTGTGGAAGGTTATATCTTACAAGTTATTTTTTACAATATAACAGGAGAATCATTCTGTGAAGATATTGAATGTAGGTTAAATAATGCTCATTGGCAGAAGGATCTTTTATTCTCACAACTTGAAATAAGTAAACTATGTCAAAAACATAATGAGATCTTATCAAATCTCAATTGACTTAAATTGCAATTATAGATTAGAACAAGCATGTCAAGTGCAGATGGCTCAGTAATTATGGAGGATCGAGGATCTAGTGATGAACCAAAGACTCCAGATTTTCCAAAAAAGATAAAGACATTATACGATGTCATAATTATTGGTGCAGGACCTGCAGGATATACTGCAGGAATTTATTGTTCAAGAGCTAGACATGATACATTATTAATTTCAGGACTGTTGCCAGGAGGTCAATTGATGAATACAACAGATGTGGAAAACTATCCTGGATTTGATGAAGGGATAATGGGACCAGATCTAATGTTAACAATGAGAAAACAAGCAGAAAGAATGAACACCACAATCATGGATGATGTTGTGGTGAATGTTGATTTTCGTGCAAAACCATTCAAAGTTTTAACAGGTTCAGAAGAGTATGAAGCAAAAGCAGTAATAGTTTGCACAGGAGCAACTCCAAGAAAAATTGGCATAGAAGGAGAACAAACATTCAGTGGAAAAGGTGTCTCATATTGTGCAACATGTGATGGAGCATTTTTTAGAAATCAGGATATCGCAGTAGTTGGAGGAGGAGATTCCTGTATGGAAGAGGCAACGTTTCTTACAAAGTTTGCATCAAAGGTTCACATTATTCACAGACGTGATACATTCAGAGCTAGTAAAATCATGCAAGAACGTGCATTAAACAATGAAAAAATTGAGGTTCATTGGAATAGTGCAGTTGAAGATATTAAAGGAGATCAAAAAGTTCAACAAATAATTCTAAAAGATACAAAGACGGGAGAAAATAAAACCTTGGAAATGGGCGGAGTTTTTGTAGCTATAGGTCATGAACCAAATACAGAATTATTCAAAAATCAACTTGAAATGGATGAAAATGGATACATAATTCAAAAAGATAATACAGAAACAAGTGTGAAAGGAGTGTTTACTGCAGGTGATGTTCACGATCATCGATATAGACAAGCTGTAACTGCTGCAGGGTTTGGATGCATGTCAGCAATCGATGTTGACAAATATCTAACTGAACAGAATTAAGATCACTTTATTTTTTTTATTGTAAATTCCAAGTCACTGCCATTTTTCTTAAGCCCTACTAGTTCATGCCCACGCGTACGACATAGATCAGTAATATCATCTTCAGCAGCAGGGTCATCAGCTAAAACAAGAAGTGTTTGACCTATTTGCATTTTTGATAGCTCAACTACAGTTTGCATAGCAGGAGAAGGACAATACAATCCTCTTACATCTAGTTTTTTTTCTGGTTCTGAAATTTTTATCACCTAACAAAAATTCAGTAGTTCTATATTAAAATCTAGTTCTTTTTAGCTTCGCCTATAGGTTTTTAGAAGATCATTTTTGTCATTGTTGGAATATCTCGTGTTCTAAATGCATAAGGATCATATCCCTCAAAATTAATTTTGTAAGAAATTCGTCTTAATCCAAAAAGTGCAATCTTGAAGACAGCGCGCCACATAAATGATTTTTTAGTAAACATATATGATTTGTACATCTGGTTAAACAGCCAGAAGTATTTGGGATAAAATTCTTGTATGTATTTATCTATATACTCTTTTGAGTTTTCAATTTTATATTGAATATGCTCTAAAACTTCACGGTGCGTCACATATTCTGTTTTTTCAATAGAGATTTTTCCTTTTTTCATTGCATGTATAACATCGTCTAAGTTATTTTGAGAATCTATAAGATTTGTACATCTTCCAATAGTAGATGCAATATGCGAGTCACTTCCAGCAGTTGTGAGTAGATTTTTTTCCTTTGCAAAAATTTCTGCTTTTTTATTTGAGTAGATATCAATATTTGAGCTGTTAAACACTTCAAAAAGGTCACATTTCAGTGAGTCATCACGTAAAGCATCAATCAAACTGAAAGGATGGGGTGCAATTGTTATTGCATCTTGAGATTTTGCAGCATCGATAATTTCATCCAAAGTTTGGTTTGATTTAATTTCCTCATGCAAACCATAAACAAGAACATGTGCTTCTTTATCAGTAGTTATTTCTACAGCAGGATAAATTTTCAGATTCGAGAATTTTTCGTGGTCATTTTTATAATCTGTAATTTGGTTGAAACCATCTAAGGTATTATGATTTGTTACAAATAATACATCAAGCTTAGATTCCAATGACTTTTCTAATTGTTCACTTATTGATACATTACAATCAAAAGGGGGTTCCAAGTCACCAACATGGCCATTAGAGTAAACATTATGACAATGTAGTTCTGTACGAAGCATTTCTAACATTTTATGTGATATGTTACTTTTAATTAATTATCTGAATAGATCTTCTTCTTTTGAGCGTATAATATTCTGAATATTTCCAGTACGCTCTTTAAATTCAAAATTTTTAATAATTGCCGCAGGACATTTTTTGGTTTTGCCCATCACAAGTTCTGCTGCAGAACAGAGTTCATCAACTACGGCAGTAGCAGTGACTCGTAAAATTTTGCCAAATGTATCAGGAGTTCCTTCATAATGCAAAATAGCATCGATGCCGGATATGCCTATGGCATGATCAGTCTGACCCATTCTAAAAGGACGCCCAAATGTATCCGAGATGATAACAGCAATTTTTTTTCCTGTTTGTTGTAAGATTTTTAATCGTATTTGTTGTGCAGAATTATCAGAATCCTTTGGAAGTAATGTTGCATAGTCATCTTCCACATTACTTTCATCTATTCCTGCATTGGCACAAATGAAACCATGTTTAGTTTGAACAATTATCACACCATTTTCCATTCTGACTATTCTTTCTGATTCAGATAAGATGACTTCTACTAATTTTGGATCTTTATCATATGCAGAGGCAATACCAACAGACAATTCAGATGGGATAACAGATTGAAGATTTACAACTTGTCCTTCATGTTTTGATATGACTTTTTGTGAGATTACTAGTACGTCTCCATCTTCAAAAGTGGCTTTTGAAGAAGATAGTAGAAGTTCAACCAAACTATCTGCAGGCTGAACATCATTTTTTACATGAATAGGTATTACTTGTATAGTCATCAATAGATAGTAAATTGTGGCATAATTGAATTTTGTCTATCCTATGATGAGATAGGTAAAGGAAGTTTCATCGAGTAATGTTGATTAATGATAGGGATGATTTTTGCAAGATTCTTTTCTTCTAGGCTAATTGTTGCAAGGTCTTTGACAAGATCTTGTGCACGATAGGCTATACCTAGATTGCAAATATCAAATAATTTTATATCATTAGCGCCATCAACAATAACAACAATCTCATCTTTAGGAATATTCCATTCTTCAATCTTAATTCTAGCAGATTTTGCTTTATCTGAATCAACATTGATTTTTACACCATCTAATTTTCCATCTTTGAATATCAATTCATTTGTATAGATATGATCAAGGTTTAGTTCTTCTTTTAATCTATCAGTCATAATTGTAAATCCACCTGATACTGCCATGATTTTCCATCCTGCATCTTTTAGAACTTTACAAGCATTCCTTGCACCAGTCATTATAGGTAAAGAATCAGCAACTTCTTTACATGTTTCAAAATCCAAACCTTTCAAAAGTTCAACTCGTTTTGTCAATCCATCTTCCCAGTTTATTGAGCCTTGGATTCCTTTCTTTGTGATTTCCCAAATCTCATCTTCTTTGTTCACTTTTTCAGCTAGTATTGGCAGATATTCTGCGTCATACAATACTCCTTCTACATCAAAAATTGCTAGCAATTGTTTTCTATTTTCACACAAAAAATTCATCATATAAAAGTTGAAACAATGAAGTCCGATCAGCGATAGCTAGTAATAAATCAGCCCTCATAGAGATTATATCATGGTTGAAGAATTAGAGCATAAATTCGAAGTTAAAGTGCAAACCCGAGAAGGAAGACAGAAACTCCCAGAGGACGTCAAAGCAATTCTAAAAGACGGCGGAATGATGGACGAGAAAGGAAAATTAAAGTTGAAAGGAGTTAGTCCAAAGATGCTAAAGAAAATGAAGCAGGAATTTGTCGAGTGTCCAGTCTTAAAAGACGAGATTCATTTCATTCAGTGTTTTGTTTGCCCAAACTTTCAAAGTAGAGTCATGGGCAGTGTTTTGTGTAAAGGCGATTCACTCAAAGATTAGCAGTGATTCTCTTAATTTGATTAACAATCTTCATTTTTCGTTGTACTGTTAACTCGGGCTCCATTGTAAAGAATATGGTTTTTCTTGCAGTATAAATGACAAATTGAGTCACTTTTTCACGTTCAACATGGACATACCTAACCTTTCCAAGAGGACGGTCAAATTCTTTTCTCATTTTACGTCTTTGAGATACTTGTTTGCAAAAGTGTTCTTCTTGACGTTGTGATTCAAGTGAAGCTTTGCCAGTTTTCATAATTCCTTCAACAATGTTACCTTTTAGATCAATTATAGAAGCAAATCTCATTTGAGAATCTAAAGAAATTATTTTCTCAATCATGTTAAGGAGATCTTGTTTTGCCATGTTTTTCCTCATTTTATATTTTCTATATAATTCTAGGTTTTCAAAATACACGGTAGAAACAAGACTAAATAATTACAAAATTCTTGTCATTACAAATGGGAAAAGAGATAGGGATTACTGTAAAAAAATCAGAAGATTTTAGTGAATGGTATACACAAACGGTCATTAAATCAGAGTTGGTGGATTATGCCCCAGTCAAAGGATTGATTGTTCTTAGACCAGACGGATATTCAATTTGGGAATCACTCAAGTCATCACTTGATACAAAATTTGCAGCCACAGGCCACAGAAATGGATTTTTGCCAATTTTAATCCCAGAGTCATTATTAGGAAAAGAAAAAGACCATTTTGCAGGATTTAACCCAGAAGTTTTTTGGGTTACAAAATCAGGAGATAGTGAACTAGGAGATAGATTAGCATTAAGACCAACCTCTGAAACTTTAGCATATACATTATTTTCAAAATGGATTAGAAGTTGGAGAGATTTACCTTTAAAAATTAATTTTTGGAATACAGCACTTAGAGCAGAAATAAAAGCAACAAAACCATTTTTGAGAACATCCGAATTTCTATGGCAAGAAGGACATACAGTACATATGAACAAGGAAGAAGCAGAAAAGGAGGTTACAGATATTTTATCATTATATAAGAAAACAGTTGAAGAAGAATTAGCAATACCAGTGATTACAGGGAAAAAATCTGAGAATGAAAAATTTGTAGGAGCAGTATATACACTAACTATGGAATCGTTAATGCCAGACGGAAAGGCATTACAGATGGGTACATCACATTTTCTTGGACAAAATTTCTCAAAACCATTTGATGTCAAGTATGCAGACAAAGAAAATGTTGAGAGCTATGCATGGCAAACATCATGGGGCGTATCATGGAGATTAATTGGTGGAATGATTATGGTTCACGGTGATGATAAAGGACTAGTTTTACCTCCAAGAGTTGCGCCAATTCAAGTAATAATAATTCCAATTTATTATTCAGATGAAGATAAAGAAAAAATTCAAAAGGTGTCACAAGGAATTGAAGAAAAATTAAGAGAATCAAAAATTAGAGTTCAAGTAGATAATAGAGAACAACTTACTCCAGGTTTCAAGTTTAATGATTGGGAGATGAAAGGAATTCCATTACGAATTGAAATTGGACCAAAAGATTTAGAGAAAAATAAGGTTACATTTGCCAGAAGACATAACCGTCAAAAAGATGATCAAGAGATAGTAGGTCTTGTAGACAGAGTGATATCAGAATTGGATAAAATTCATGAAGATATGTTTGCAGATGCTAAAAAAATTCTAGACGATAAGACAGTAGAAGTGAACAACTATGATGATTTCAAAACTGAATTAGAAAAAGGACGATTGATTAAAGCACCAATTTGTGACAACCCAGATTGTGAAGAGAAAATTAAAGAAGAAACAAGTGCAGATGTTAGAGTAATTACAGAAAATTCAAGCGACACAAGCTCAAAATGCATCAAATGCTCAAACCAAAGCGTGATTAGACCACTTTTTGCGAGAGGATACTAAATTTTATTAGTTTTCAGGGGGTATCTAATCATAATGATGTTAAAATTAACAATCAAGGATGTCTTGAAACAAAAGCCATTTGGAATAATTGGTATAATTTCAGGAATTTCGTTAGGAATATTGTATTATTTCCTCACATTAGAAATGGCACTAACACACATGGCAACAGAGATGGAATTACTACCTATGTATATGACAGCATCAATTACGTTGACAGTAATTGTAGCAGTGTTAGCAGGAATTAATATTGCATTAGTAGCATACAACATCAAAACACAGAGAAATAAGAATATAAAAAATGGTACAAGTGCAATATTAGGAGGAGCTCTAACAGCATTTACACCAGGATGTCCAGCATGTACTACTTCACTTTCAGCAGTTTTAGGAATAGTTGGGGGATTAGCAATTTTTCCACTACAAGGATTAGAATTAAAGCTAGTATCAATTGGTGCATTAACATTTTCAATTTGGTGGGCCATGCGTAACATTAACAATGCCACATGTTGTGTAATGAAAGAATAATCACAAAACCAAATATATTCAAAAAATTTTAACTACTACATGACACTTGAGCAACAATCACAAAATTCACTACTAAATTCATTTAATGAAACAAGAAATACAACATTACAATTAGTAAAAAATTTGGAAAGAGATGATTTTGGAGTCCAAACTGCAGTTTTTATGAGTCCACCAAAATGGCATATTGGACATGTAAGTTGGTTAAATGAAATAGTTTTAAGTAAAACACAACAAGATTACAAATTCTTTTCAGAAGAACTTTCAGAGTATTTGAATTCTTACTATAATCAATTCGGAAAGCCTCATGATAAATCAAAACGCGGAGTAATGTCAAGACCAACAGTAGATGAAATTTTAGAATATTTTGAGGTTATAACAAATAGAGTTAGAGAAGTGATTAGTAAACCATTAGATAAAGAAACTATGTATCTTTTTACAATGGCAATTCATCATGAATGCCAGCATCAAGAACTTTTAGTTTATGATTTACAACATTTGTTAGGAGATCAATACAAACCAGCAAAGAGAAATGAATCTCCAATTTCATTGAATAAAGAAAAAAAGAAGATTAGAATTAATGGAGGATTATACAATTTAGGATATTCAGGTAAAGACTATTGTTACGATATAGAACTTCCAGAACATAAAATATATCTAAATGATTATCAAATTGACACTTTTCCGGTGAGTAATGCAGAATATTTAGAATTCATGAATGAAGGTGGATATGATGACTATTCATTTTGGCTTTCAGATGGATGGGATGCAGTTGAGAAAAATGAATGGAATTCGCCAATGTATTGGGAAAAAGATGAGGACCAATGGATAACTAGAGATTTTGCCGGAAAACGAAAAATTAATCAAAATGAACCAGTCTGTCATGTAAGTTTCTATGAAGCATCAGCATACTGTAAATGGGCAAATAAGAGATTACCAACGGAAGCAGAATGGGAAAAAGCAGCATTATGGAATAATGAGAAAGGAGTCAAAACAGATTTTCCATGGGGTAATGAAAAACCAACAGAATCACATGCAAACTTGTTAGAATCAAATATTTGGAATTGTAGTGATATTGGTTCTTATGAAAACGGAAAAAGTAATTATGGATGTTACCAAATGATAGGTGATGTTTGGGAATGGACAACATCAGAGTTTGTTGGATATCCAGGTTTCAAAAGTGGTTTTGATGAATATAATGACAAATGGTTTACAAATCAAAAAGTATTACGTGGAGGATCATTTGGAACACCATCAAAATCAATTAGAGGATCTTACAGAAACTTTTTCAGATTAGATGAAAGATGGTTAATTTCGGGATTTAGATGTGTAGAAGATATTTAGATTTTTTTTGCCAAGACAAGAACAAAATATTTTTGTGAATCAAACCACATTTCAAGTTTTTCAAAGTTTGATTCCTTCAATGAGGACTCTATTTGTGAGATAGAAAATTTGTGTGAATTCTCAGTATGAATTAATTCATCTTTTGAGAGAGTAATTGAAAGTTCAGATTTCGAGATTGTGATAGATTGTTCAGATAATGAACGGAGATACATCTCAATTCGACCTTTTTCTTCGTCATAAACAGCATGATGTTCAAAATTTTCTATATTAAAATTAGCATCCAATTCATCATTAATTCTTTTTAGAACATTTAGATTGAATTTTGCAGTTGTTTTTTGGGAATCATTGTATGCATTGTGTAGAACTTGTTGATCTTTTTTCAAATCCAGTCCAATTAAAAACAGATCATCAGATTTCATCAGATTATTGATTTTTTGAAGAAATAGCATCCCTTCATTTTTACTAAAATTTCCAAAGCTTGAACCAAGAAAAGTTATCAGATTAGGTTTATCATCATAATGTTCAATAAAATCAAGACCATTTTCAAAGGTATCAACTACACCAGTCACTGAGAGATTTGGATAATCCATACAGAGATTTTTAGCACTTTGATCTAGAATTTCAGATATGTCTATTGGAAAATATTGTAAATGGTTTTGAGATTTTAGTAGAATATCAATTAAAAGTCGAGTCTTCACTGAAGAGCCACTTCCCAATTCTACTAAATGAAATTCATTTGAAAGATATGGGATTAATTTTTTCTCAATTGCTTGTAAAATTTCAGTTTCAGCATTGTATGGGTAATATTCAGGAAGTGAACATATTTCATCAAAAATTTTTGAACCATCTTTATCATAGAAAAATTTTGGACTGATTGATTTTTTTGGTTGTAAAAGTGTATGACGGATTTCTTCAGCAAAGGTGGTAGTAGTACTAATCTTAGTAGGCTTGAAATACGTTAAATTTTCTTGAATTGAATATGATTGATATCCTAACAGTTCCTGCTTTGATTTATTGTTCATATTTTGACGATTTTTGTTTTGCATAAATTTCTTATCACAGGAGAATATAATACCGATAATGAATAATATTTTAAAAGTTGAGAATTTAACAAAGAAATTCAAGAAAAAAAACTTTTTTTCATCTGATTCTGAAGAGGTTATTGCAGCAGATTCAGTAAATTTTTCAGTAGAGCAAGGAAAAATTTTAGCCATAGCAGGACAGTCGGGTTCAGGAAAATCTACTATTGCAAAATTAATTCTAAGAGCAATTAAACCAGATTCAGGAAAAATTTTCTATAAACAAAAAGAAATTAAAGATAATTCAGATGAATTAAAAAAATTTAGAATGAAATGTCAAATGGTCTATCAAGATCCTTATGATTCAATTAATCCAAGAATGACAGTTTTAGATATAGTTAATGAACCTCTAGAAATTCATAATTTAGGTACAAAAAAAGAACGTAAACAAAAAGTAATTGAAACATTACAAATGGTAAAACTAGAACCAGCGGAAGAAATTTCAAAAAAGCACCCACATATGCTTTCAGGAGGTCAGAGGCAAAGAGTTGTAATTGCAAGAGCAATAGTAGTTCAACCAGAAATTATTATTGCAGATGAACCAGTATCAATGCTAGACGTTTCAATACGTGCTGAGATTTTAGAACTAATGAAAGAAATTCAAAATAAAAATAATATTTCTATGATATACATTACACATGATCTTGCTACAGCCAAACATTTTGCAGATGATATTCTAATTTTGAATTCAGGCAAAGTTGTAGAATCAGGTTCAATTAAACAAATATTATCAAATCCAACAGATTCATACACTAAAGCATTAATTTCTGCAATATCAGAACCAGATCCAAATAATCTCTATAAAGAAAAGAAGATTTCAGTTTAAAGGATTACATTTGATATTTTTAATGTATAATTTCAAGATGTAAAATTTTCTTTAGAATTTTTTCGTTGATAGATCTTGTAGACCAATCCAGTAACAACCATTAGTACTGCAGTTATACCAGACCACATTACAAATGCTATAAGATTGGTATCTGCCATAGATGGATGTAAAATTACACTAAGATAAACATGATTAAGATGTTAATAATTGTTAGATTATAATATTCAAAGATACGAGGAATTTTAGTTGGAAGAATTAAATTTTGATGTAGTGGTAGTTGGAGGAGGTCCAGCAGGTTCATCTGCTGCACGGATAGCCGCAGAAAATGAATGTACAGTCGCATTAGTTGAGAAAGAGAAAGAGATTGCAGAAACTGTCAGAACAAGTGGTGTCACATGGATTTCAGATATAAAAAAATTTAAAATTCCAGAAGATTGTTACAATTCAATAAAGAGATTTTCTTTCTGCTCTCCAAAAAATTCCGTCACAATTTCAGATAATGTCGCAAAAGCAGCAGTCTTAGATGTAAGAAAGACATACAGATTCTTAGCAAATAGAGCACAATCATCAGGTGCGAAGATATTCACAAGTACAAATGTTTCAGAGGTTTTAAAAAATTCAGATGGAAAATGTGTAGGAGTTATTGCAAAATCAATAGACAAACATATTCAATTTAACGCCAAGGTGATTATCGATGCAAGTGGTTTTGCATCAGTTGTTGCTAAAGAATTAGGACATGTTGAACAATGGAAAAAATTTGGGGTGGGAGCAGAATTTGAAGTAAAAACAGAGGAATTAGAACAAGATAATTGGTGGTTAATGGTGGGACAGGAATATTCGCCTGCAGGATATGCATGGATTTTTCCAACTTCTAAAAACACCGCAAGAGTTGGTGTAGGAATTGGAAAGCCAGATTCAGAAGTGGATCCAACAATTAGATTAAATGAATTGATTGACAAAAAAATTGGCCCCATCAAAGATTTAGGAAAAATTGAGAAGATAGAGTTCCATTATGGTTTGATACCAAATGAAGGATTATCAAGAAAGACAGTATATGATAATTTAATTCTAGTTGGAGACTCAGCAGGTCAAGCAAATCCTCTTGTTTTAGAAGGAATAAGATATGCAATTAGATTTGGAGAAGTTGCAGGAAAAGTTGCTGCAAGTGCAATAAAAAATGAGGATACATCCGAAAGATCATTAATTCCTTATGAAAAAGAATGGAGAAAAGCTATAGAGTCAAAAATTAATTCTGCGATTAAGGTTCAAAATAGATGGGTAGGACTAACAGATGAAGAATGGGATAAAGAATTAGACATAATCAATGAATTAACAGCAGATGAGTTTTTAGACTTTATTCGTGCCGACTTTGGAGTATCAAAAATGGTAAAGCTTGCAACACATCATCCAAAGATGATTGTGAGGCAATTATTCAATATGGTAAAAGGTACGTAATCTATAATCACATATCTAAGGTAAGGCTTTATTCATCCATATTTTGTCGCTAATTGTATGGCATTTGAAAAATCAGAATCAGGTCTAGTTCGTAGCCTATCTCTAAAGGACTCAGTAATGATTGGAGTTGCATCCATGATTGGTGGTGCCATTTTTGTTCTAGTGGGACCAGGAATGGCACAAGCTGGTGCAGCATTAATGATTGCATTTTTGCTTAATGGGATAATTACAGTATTCACTGCACTGACATATGCAGAATTAGGATCTGCATTTCCTGCAACAGGAGGAGGTTACAAATGGGTTAGAGCAGGATTACCAAGACCTAATGCATATCTTAGTGGATGGATGGCATGGTTTGGACATACAATTGCTGGAAGTCTTTACGCAGTTGCATTTGGATCTTTTTTTGCACATCTATTAAGGACATCAGGTGTTATTGGA
The DNA here is from genome assembly GCA_018691945.1 of Candidatus Nitrosopelagicus sp. Classification (GTDB taxonomy): domain Archaea; phylum Thermoproteota; class Nitrososphaeria; order Nitrososphaerales; family Nitrosopumilaceae; genus Nitrosopelagicus. The sequence goes on from JABHJJ010000207.1 coordinate 22,063, forward strand.
GACGATATAGGGATTCCAGTTGACAAAATTCTAGCAGCAATTGCAATAATTATTTTTATTTTCGTTAATGTAAGAGGTTCATCAGATACAGGTAAAGTTGGAAATGCTATTACATTTACACAATTAGCGATAATTGGAATACTAATTGCAGCAGCAATTGGTGCAATGATGTTTACAAATCCAAATTGGTCTGATAATTATACAGATTTTATTCCTAGCGGAGTAGCAGGATTAGCATTAGCAATGGGATTAACATTCATTGCATTTGAGGGTTATGAGATAATTTCACAAGCAGGGGATGAAATAAAGAATCCTAGGAGGAATATTCCGCGAGCAATTCTAATTTCACTTGGAATTGTCGTGTCAGTTTACATTGTATTCACATTTGTTTTCATAGGTGGATTAAATGAATCAGTGATCGGAATGCCCGCGTGGGAATTCATTGGAAGTTTTGGAGAATTGGGAATAATAGAAGCAGCAGACCAGTTTCTTCCATATGGAGCATTAATTGTGTTAGCAGGAGGGTTAGTTTCAACACTTTCTGCATTAAACGCCACTACATTTGCAGCAAGTAGGGTAAGTTTTGCAATGGGTGTACAATACAATCTACCTCACATATTTAGTAAAATTCATCCAAAATATCACACACCATTTGTTGCAACAATTATTTCAGGCGTGATTATGTTAATTCTTGCATTATCCATGGATTTGACTGCAATTGCATTTGCAGCAAGTGTAATGTTTCTATTTTTATTTACACAAGTAAATTTAGCGTCAATTACAATTAGAAGGTTATACGCATCAACAGTAGAATATGGATTCAAAACACCACTTTTCCCATTAATTCCAATTTTAGGCATTTTGACAGCAGCTGGACTATCAATTTACCTACTATTTACACATCCAGAAAGTTGGCTGATAGCTATAATTTGGATAGGGATTGGTTTTGTAATTTACAAGTTCTATACATCAAAAAAAGAACTAGAACATAATGCACCACTTGTTTTTACACAAGGACCAAAGTTGAGAAAAAAATATAGAGTTTTGATGGTATTTGACAAACGTTCTGCAGAAAGAATGTACAAAATGGCAAAAGCAATTGCCAAAGATAAAGATGGAGAAATTACAGTTTTAGATATAGTGAATGTTCCACGACAAACTCCATTATCATTAACACATGGATTCGGAGACAAAGGACTGAAAGCAATAGAGGAGTTCAAAAGAGAGATTACAGGTTCACTACGAAACAGATACCTAGTAAGACTAGCACATGATCCAACAGAAGCAATTTTACAAACTACCGAAGAACAGGATATCAATACATTATTGGTTGACTTTGACTTTTTGAAGAATAATAGAAAATTACTTTCATTGACAACATGTGATATAATTGGTGTACGATTAAGAAAAACGTTTGATGAGGATATCAAAAACATTATTGTAGCATATGATAAAGGAAGACATAGTGATCTTGGATTAGAGATTGCAAATTCTTGTCAAAAAGTTGAACAATCAAAAATTCGTATAATTAGAGGAGTAGTAGAAAATTCAAAAGAAGAAACTCAAATTGTGAATAGAATTAATCAGAAGATGTTTGAATTAGAATTACCAAAGATTCAGTTTGAGAAAGTTTATTCTGATTCAAATATAATTACAGAGTTATTATCTAATTTCAAAAAAGAAAAAAATGCTTTGTTAATACTTGGTGCAGGAAACCAGACAGAAACAGCATTTAGTCCAAAAACACTCAGTATTTTGGATAAAAGTGGAAAATCAGCCATAATAGTTAGAAATCATAGATTTTCAGAGGTACATGTAAGATCTTTTGCCAATTTCATCATTCCAAAGATAATTCAAATAAAATTCATCTATCAGATTTATGTAAATATTATGCAGAAAATTTATTCCATGAAGGCAAAATCTCATAAAAAAAGAGACGATGATGATTATTTTGATAATTAATTATTAAAATTAAAAGAAGTGATTTAGAGCTGGCGGCAAGTTAATTCATTTTCTACCCTAATGTTCATATTCATGAAAAGCAGAATCATACATTATGCTCAATACTGTTTTCAAAGATGCAATAATTAATCGTGAAAAGACGCTATCTATTCTCAAGGGACCTGAATATGAGAAGATTATACAGAAAGCAAAGGAAAATTGGATTGATTATACACCAGAAAAACAAGAAGTAGTTTCTGCAGGAATAGATAGTAGTTTTAACAGCACAAAATTTCAGGGTGCAGAATTATGGGCAGTAACAGCAGTATCAATAAAAACAGATGGAGAGATAATTGCAGACCTACATGACTTTGGACTGGATACAAGTCCAATACTTGCATCATTAGCAAGTAAGATGGAGATTGATGCATGTAACATGTCAATTGATAATGCAGATTTAGTTTTGATGGATGGATCACTTTATTCACAATTTATGACAAGACAAGCATCATTAACAGAATCAATGATTAATGCGATGAAGAAAAGAAACAATGTTGTGTTTATTTCAAAGACATCTAACACACGAAAACAATTTGAAGACTTGGGAGGGATTGCAGGAGATATTTTCTATTACAACCACGCTGCAAGAGCACCTGGATTTAGTAAAATATTTGAAGATTCAAAATTTGGGAAAGATAAAATCATTACATCAATTTTTGCAAGATTAGCAGAATCACTACCATTAATCAAAGTTGAATTATTTGGAACAGGATATACAAATGAAGATTTTAAACAAGTGTTGAATAAAATTTATAAAAATAGTATTAGTGGATATCCATACTCACTAAAACTTGCTCACAATAACTGTAAGATTTCAGGAAAAGATCTTACAAAATTAGCGAGTATACATGGACTGTCAAATGAAATTGGTTCAAGAGAGGTTTTAGGATGAGTCTAGGATTTGTAGTCGGTGAATCAAAACCAAATGTAGTGACAGTTCAGTCATCAAGAGCACTTCCAATAGGAGAATATGTGATAATTGAGGTAGACGAAGGAAAGATTGTAGGATTAGTAGAAACATCATTTGTTACAAGTGCAGCATTATCAGATGTCAAGAATTATGATGAAGCAGAAGAAAGCATTGAGCTTGCTGAACTAAACAAACGAGACAAAAGTTATACAGGAAAAATTTTGATTCTAGGATTTCTAGAAATGTTACGAAAAGGAAAAGCAATACTTCCTGCAATTCCACCATTTCCAGGAACTAGAGTAATCAAAGCAACAAAAGCAGATCTTGGAGAAATTTTTGCACCGGAAAAAAATGAATGGTTGAAAATTGGTAATCTTTTAAGAAATCAAGACATTGATTCAAAAATTAATCTAAACAAAATTGTTTCAAGGCATTTAGGAATTTTGGCAATGACTGGAATGGGAAAAAGTAATCTTGTTTCATTACTCGCATCTAAAATTGCAGCATTAAGTGGTACGGTGATAATTTTTGATTATCATAATGATTATGCCGATTTAGACATACCAAAAATTAATGTCATTGACGCAAAAATTAATCCAAGATTGTTAGATGCTGAAACATTATCAGAAGTTTTAGAGATTAGAGAAGGAGCAGACATTCAGCAAAGAATTTTGAGAAAAGCATTCACAACAGAAGTAAAAGAATCTGCCAATTTTTGGGAAGCATTAGATCAACAAGTACAGTATATTGGAAGTGATCCGGAAAGAAAAGAAGAAAGACATTCAGCAGATAGAGTTCAAGATAAAATTGATGATGCACGTAATAGATTTGCAGA
>JABHJJ010000208.1 GCA_018691945.1 Candidatus Nitrosopelagicus sp.
CCAAAAGAAATTGATAGACAAATTGCAGTTGATGCATTAAGAGCAATGAATGTCAAAATAGATAGTTTAACAAAAGAACAAAAGAAATATGCTGAAAGTTGGTAACAAGAATAAGTAAATAAAGAACATTATTTCAAAATCAATAGATGGCATGGACAAAAGTTGCAGAAAAAAATGACATACAAACTGGCACAAGTAAAGAATTCGAAGTAGATGGGAAAAAAATTGCAGTTTTTAATCAAGATGGATTTCATGCATTAGATGGAATTTGTCAGCACCAAGATGGTTCAATTGCACCAAAAGGAAAAATTGAAGGAGATATAGTAGAATGTCCACTACATTTTTGGCATTATAATATCAAAACAGGAGAATTAATGGATTATCTAAAAGGTGTCAAATTACAAAAATACGAAGTTGATATTCGTGATGACGGCATTTACGTTGATGTGTAATCTGGTAGACTTTTTATGAGATTGTTTTAAGAAGAATCTGTGAATCAAGACATTCTTGAAGACGTAGTTAATGGTATCAAATATGAAGATGAAATTAACAGAATTCAGAATAATATCAAAAAAAAGATTTTGGAAACTAATACTGAAGGAGTAGTCTTTGGGTTAAGTGGAGGTATTGATTCGGCAGTAATTGCGTATCTGTGTAATAATGCAGTCAAAGACAAAACACTAGCAATCATAATGCCAGATTCAAAAATTTCGCCAGAATCAGAAACAAATGATGCAATACAAATTGTGGATGAACTAGGAATTAATTATAAGCTATTAGATATTAATTTAATTCATAAAGAGTACAGTAAAGTTATAGAACCAAATGATATGGCGTTAGGAAATCTTCGTGCACGAATTAGAATGAATGTATTGTATTACTATGGAAACTCAAAAAATTTACTAGTTTTGGGGTCCAGTGATAAAAGTGAATTTAATATTGGATACTTTACAAAATTTGGAGATGGTGCAGCAGATGTTTTACCAATTGCGTCACTCTATAAAACACAAATTCGAGAGATGGCCAGACATCTAGATATTCCAAAATCAATCATAAATAAAAAAAGCAGCCCACATCTATGGCCAAATCATGAGGCAGAACATGAGATTGGGGCAACGTATGAAGAAATTGATACGATACTTTACTGCATTTTAGAGTTGAAACTTCCTATTGACAAAATAAGCAATACAGCAGGAATTAGTGAAGAAAAAGTGCAGAAAATCTACCAACTATACAAAAAAAGCAAACACAAACGAATAACAGCTGAGATACTTTAGAAAAACGGATGAGTCAAATTAGAATTCATGATACTCTAACAAATTCAAAAAAAGAATTAGAATTTTCAGATAAGGTAAGAATTTACCTTTGCGGGGTGACAGTTTATGATCAATCCCACATTGGACATGCCAGAACAATAATAGTTTTTGATACATTAAGAAGATTCCTTGAGGCAAATGGAACTCAAGTCGAATTAATTCAAAATTTTACAGATGTTGATGATAAAATAATTAATCGTGCAAAAGAACAAGGTGAATCAGCAAGCGGATTATCAAGCAAGTACATTCAGACCTATTTTGAGGATTCAGATAGATTAAACATCAGAAGAGCTACAAATTATCCAAAAGCAACTGAACATATTGATGATATGATAAATCTAATTCAAAAATTAGTTGATAATGAATCTGCATATGTATCTAAAAATGGAGTATACTTCCGTGTTTCAAAATTTTCAGAGTATGGAAAATTATCAAAAAAGAAAACAGAAGATCTAGAAAGCGGTGCCAGAATAGAAGTAGATGAAGCAAAAGAAAGCCCTTTCGATTTTGCATTATGGAAATTCTCTGATGAACAACCAAATTGGGAAAGTCCATGGGGAAAAGGAAGACCAGGATGGCACATAGAATGTTCAGCAATGAGTATCAAGTATTTAGGTAAAAATTTTGAAATACATGGAGGAGGTCGTGATCTAATTTTTCCACATCATGAAAATGAAATCGCACAATCAGAATCATTCACTTCAGAACAATTTGCAAAGATTTGGATGCATGCAGGAATGATTACCATAAATGGCGAAAAAATGTCAAAATCAATTGGAAACGTCAAGTCAATAAATCATGTTTTGGAATCATGGGGGCCAAATGTGGCAAGACTGTTTTGTGTTTCAGGACATTATTCAAAGCCAATTGATTATACTGAAGATCTCTTAAAAGAAAATCTAATCAAATTACGACAAATTGAAACATGTTATTATGAATTAAGATTGGCAGAAGGAACGCAAGAAACAGAAGATGTATCATCATTACTTGAAGATTCAAGAGTGAAATTTGACGCTGCGTTAAATGATGATTTTAATACCCCACTTGCATTATCTGTGTTTTTTAATATGATAAAAAATGTCAATAGTTTAGCTGCTGAAGAAAAAATTACTGAGAATATATCTGAAAAAATGCTACCGGTTTTGGAATACATGCTCGACGTATTAGGATTAAAGATTCAAACGGTGTCAGATGAAGAAATAAAATCTGTGTTTGCTCTAATTAAGAAAAGAGAAAATCTCAGAGAACAGAAACAATTTGAAGAAGCAGATAAAATTAGAGATAAGATTGCAAGTATGGGAATTTCATTAATTGATCATAAAAATAGAACTATTTGGATGAAAAAAGAAATAATCAAAGCTGAGAAATAGCCAAAGACAATTTATCGACAATATTTAATAATGATTTTGACGTAGACCAAGTCCATTAGTGAAAGTGCCGTTTTTTGGCAAAAAATGAGATGGACCTTTTTTTCCTCTCTTTTCCACTAGTGGATTATTTTATCACTAAGACAGGAGGTTTTGATTTGTGTAGAACAAATTGAGACGTACTTCCAAAAAATAGTTCTTTTGCAGAACTTCGTCCTCGAGAACCAATGACAACCATATCAATTTTATTTTTTGATGAGTTTGCAAACTTTGCAAGTTCATATCCAGGATTTCCATATATAATTTTTTGAACAAATTCAACTCCAGCGTTTTCACATTGCTTTTCTGCAATTTTCATCATAGATTTGACTTGTCTTTTATGATCTTTGTTAAAACGACCAGAAGTGTCAAAATCACCTTTTGGAGGAGCGTATACAGAATGTACAGCAACTATTTTGGCATCACACATTTTTGCAAAGTAAATTGCAGACGATAAGCCTCTAAAGGAATTTTTAGAATTATCAAGAGGAACCAAGATTTTTTTAACGGATGTAGCCATGTTACAATGTATTCCAGTGGCATTTAAAAAAGAGGCGCCGGGAGAGGGATTTGAACCCCCGTGTGCAATGCACAGACGCTATCCTGTTTTGAGATTTCGAGGCGTCCGCCTTGGACCAAGCTTGGCTATCCCGACATGCAAAGTAGGAATTTCTAGTATAATAATCGAATCAGTAAACAAAAAAACCAGTAAGTATTGAATGATTGTATGGGATTAGATCTTAAACCATTACTTGTTAGAGAGAAAACACAGCTTGAATCTTTTACAAATAAGATTGTTGCAATTGATGCGTATAATGCAATCTATCAGTTTTTAGCGATAATAAGAGGTCCAGAGGGACTTCATCTGACAGACTCGCAAGGAAGAGTTACAAGTCATATCACAGGACTCTTGTTTAGAAACATAAATTTTCTTTCAATTGGAATTAAACCAGTTTATGTATTTGATGGGAAACCACCTTCTCTAAAATCAGCAGAGATTGAAAAAAGAAAGCAAATCAAAAAAGAGGCTACAGTGAAATATGAAAAAGCGATTCATTCAGGAAATATGGAAGATGCAAGAAAGTTTGCACAGCAAACTACATCTATGAGAGATGGAATGGTAGAAGATTCAAAGAAATTACTTGATTTATTTGGCATACCACATATCCAAGCACCATCTGAAGGAGAAGCAACCGCTGCAAGTCTAACAACAACAGGACTTGCATATGCATCTGCAAGTCAGGACTTTGACTCCATTTTATTTGGCGCTAAAAGATTAGTTAGGAATTTCACAAATAGTGGTAGAAGAAAACTACCAAATAGAAATTCATACATTGAGGTTTTACCTGAAATAATTGAATATCAAAAAAATTTAGACAGTATGGGATTAAACAGGGAAGAACTTGTTGATGTCGGTATTTTGATTGGTACAGATTTTAATCCAGATGGATTTGAGCGAGTTGGACCAAAGACTGCAATGAAGATGATTAAACAACATAAAAGACTAGAAGATATTCCTCAGATCCAAGAACAATTAAATAAAATTCCATTTGATCAGATAAGAAAAATTTTCTTAGAGCCAGATGTATCTAAAATAGATAAAATTGAATTTGGAGAACCAGACTATGAAGGGATTGTCAAATATCTATCAGAGGAACGGGATTTTTCAAAAGACAGGGTAGAAACGTCATTAAATCGATTAAAAAAGAGTCTTGAGAAGAAAAGTCAGACATTAGAACAATGGTTTACATAAATTTTAGATATTATATTGAGAAGGATAATCGAAGCCGGCACAAACACTGATGTGTTCGTCAAACACTGGGATTCTATATATTATCCCCCTCAATAATCCTGCAGAATACAAAAATAAAAACTAAACTAAAGATAAGATTCTATAGAGGATCATTTCTTCTTGATTAGTTTTATTACATAGAATAATTTACATGAATTTGTTGGCCAGGTTGGGAATATATTGAATACCAAACATTCCATCTCGTGTTGATGGACTTGCTGAGTGCCAATTTCTAAACTATAAATCAACTAACATTTAACAAAATGTATGGCAGAAAATGAGCAAATCAAGCATGATTTGTTATTGAACATCAAGAGATTAGAAGGCATACTGGAAAGAATTGACAAGTTTTGCCATAATTATGATCAAGAAAAAACTGATGCATCAGTCACAGTCTTGAAAATAAAGAGTGCAATAGAAAACCTTCGAGATGTAATTCCTCAAATGAGTAAAGATGCAGAATCTATAGATGAGGAAATAAATGATGAAAAAGATTAACTACCCTAATCATTGTGAAAATTTATGAGTTTCGAAGAAGAGGTGGATGTTTATGGCGAATGCAGAAATTTCATCAAATTTTGTAAAGAACAAGGAATATCAGTAAATTCTGAAGCAATTGCAATAGTCTGGGCAGGATTCCAAACAAATGTTGCATTAGATGAAGAAGAAGCAACATTAGACGATTTCTAATTAGTTCTTTTGATTTTGTATGTTTTTTTGTAATTCATTAAATGTAGATTGAATCTCACTCACCGCGGCACCATCTTCAAGAGTACTAACATCACCAATGGTTTCATTGTTTGCAATCGATTTGAGAAGGCGTCTCATAATTTTTCCGCTACGAGTTTTTGGTAATTTAGTAACTATGTAAAATTGACTGGGGGTTGCAATAGGACCAATTTGAGTTCTAATTGTGTCACGTAATTCAGAACGAAGAGTATCATCAGTGGCATGAACATTTTCTTTCAATACAACAAAGGCAATTATTGATTCACCTTTCACATCATCAGGGATTCCACACACTGCAGATTCTGCTACATCATTGTGTGATACAATACTGCTTTCTAATTCTGCAGTCCCAATTCTATGACCAGCAACTTTCAATACATCATCAGAACGACCTAGAAGCCACAAGTATCCATCAGAATCTTTGATTGCATAATCTCCAGGATAGTATAGTGATTCAAATTTCGACCAATAGACATTTTTGTATTTTTCCACATCCTTCCATAATCCAAGAAGCATTCCAGGCCAAGGATTTTTAATTATTAGTGAGCCTTTTGTTTCTGCTTCTACTTCATTTCCAGACTCATCAACAACAGAAATATCGAGACCGGGAACAGGTAATGTTGCAGAACCGGGTTTTAATGGAATAGTTTCAATGCCAGGAAGAGGACTGATTAGTATACCACCAGTTTCTGTTTGCCACCATGTATCAATGATTGGACATTTCTTTTTTCCAATCACATCAAAATACCATTTCCAAACCTGAGGGTTTATTGGTTCACCGACAGTTCCAAGTAAACGTAAAGTTGAAAGATTAAATGAGTTTGGAATGTCATCTCCAAATTTCATTAACATCCGAAGTGCAGTAGGTGTTGTGTAAAAAATTGTGACACCATATTTTTGGATTATGTCCCATATTCTAGAAGAGTTTGGATGATCAGGTGCACCTTCATACATTACTTGTGTTGCTCCATGTAACAATGGACCATAAACTACATAGCTGTGACCAGTAACCCATCCAATATCAGCTGTACAAAAATAAACATCATGGTCTTTTATGTCAAATGCCCATTTGTATGTTGAATAAACATGAGTCAGATAACCACCAATTCCATGTAACACACCTTTTGGTTTTCCAGTAGTTCCAGAAGTATACAAGATATACAACGAATCATTACTGTCAAGTTTTTCTGCATCACAAACATCTGAAGAAGTATCCATTACATCAGACCACATCAAATCTTTTTCGTTAATCTGAATCTCCTGACCAGTTCTTTGATAAACAATTACATTTTTTACAAATTGAATGGAAGATGCGGATTCATCAACAATTTCTTTGAGATTGATAATTTTTCCTTTTCGGTATCCACCATCGGCAGTGATTATGATTTTTGATTGTGAATCTTCAACTCGATCTGAGAGAGAGTTTGCACTGAATCCAGAGAATACGACCGTATGAATTGCTCCAATTCGTGCACATGCAAGCATGGAAATTGGCAATTCAGGAATCATAGGAAGATATATTGTTACACGATCCCCCTTTTTGACGCCTAATGATTTCAAAACATTGGCAAGTTTTTTGACTTGTTCAAACATTTCTCCGTATGTAATTTTTCTATCAGTCCCATCTTCACCTTCCCATAAAATAGCAGTTTTATCAGATTTTGATTTTTGGTGTACATCTAAGGCATTGTATGATGCATTGAGTTTTCCACCAACAAACCATTTTGCAAAAGGAGGATTCCATTGTAGAGTTTTGCTCCACGGTTCAAACCAAGACAATGATTTTGCACATTCATCCCAAAATGACAGATAGTCTTTCTTTGCAGA
>JABHJJ010000209.1 GCA_018691945.1 Candidatus Nitrosopelagicus sp.
ATGATCAGAATAGGAAATTCACATCTTAACGAATTTAACAAGTTATTAGACAAATATGATGAGTTACAGCCACCAGATGTATTTTCAAGGTCTGTGAAGCTCTTAAAACTCTCATTAGAATATCAGATTGAATCACATGGGCATAGATTAAACTGGATTAAGAATGGAGATGATTTAGAACAAGTAAGATCTCAGGAATTGACACAATTGTCATTTGAGGCAGAACAGGCAGGATTAAAGTCATTTAATGATGCAAAGGCAGGAATACAACAGTAAATCTTTAAGAGTTTAAAAACAGAAAGTGTTAATATGAGAAAATTATTTTTTCTAATTCCATTATTATTTCTGATGCAACCAGCATTTGGTGAAATACTGGTTCAAAATGATCAGACATACATAGGAAATGATGGTATGTTACACATTGTAGGAGAAATTCAAAACAATTCAAAGTCCCCATTAAATCAAATAAAGATTTTAGCTGTACTAACTGATGGAAGTGGAAAGGAGATAAACAAATTTGATGGTAAAATGATGTCAAATGTTCTAATGCCTGGAATGAAAGGAGGTTTTGATATAATCACTAGTGAAAAGATTTTAGATAGAAATTTAGTTTATGACTTAAAATTTGAGTACAAGCTTGCAGCCCCAAAAAACCAAGTAATTGAGATAGTATCATCAGAATTAACAAGAGACCAATTGAATAATGTGGTAATTTCAGGAACCATGGAAAATAATGGAGACATTACTGCAAACATGATTAATGTAATTGCGACATTGTATGACAGAGATGGAAATGTGTTAACAATTTCAAAAATTCATACACAGCCAGATTTTTTGAGATCTGGTGAAGAAAGCCACTTCGTCATCCCAATTTATGAGAAAAGTCAGTCAATGGAAGTAGTAAATTATACAATTGTAGCAGAATCAGATGAATACGCAGCTGTTCCAGAATTTCCATTAGGGTCAGGTGCTTTACTAATTATTTCGGTTTCATCATATGTGATTTTTTCCAGAAACCCTGAAAGAATAACAAATGCCATATCCAGATGTTCAAAGATTCTTGTTAGACAATAATTCTTATACAGATATAATCGGAAGAATGTAAAATGGCAATTTCAGATGAGAATAAAAAATTTTTAGAAGACTTACTCCAATACTATATTGACCAAGCTGATTCGTACAGTCAGTTTGCAAGCGAATATGGAGATTTTTCTAAATCTAAAAGAGAGATAGCATTTGGAGTGATTGTTGGAACTATTTATTCAACATTCTTACAGACATATTCAAATCAACAATTAGAAGTAAAATTAGATGATATCCAGGAATTTCATGATTTCATAAGAGACAATATTGACAAGATTACTAGTGCACTCGATGGAAAGAACAACCTATAGGTAGGAATAAATCTAAACGTAAATCTAGTCAAGCATGTCAGAGGAAATTGGATATAAGATTCAACAGATTGTGGATAATGGTCATGCAGTTCAAATAACATTAGCAGAAGATGTGCAGACAGAACCGGTGTCACAAAAACAATTGATAATGGAGAATGTTTCAAAGAAACTTGATCAAGATACAAAAGAACAGGTCATGCCATTACTAGAAGCAATGCTTCAAGCACAGCCAACTATCAAAATGAAGAGTTATGCACAAACAAATATTTCAATTACAATGCCAAAAAACAGATATGAGAGATTTGGACGACCACAAGTTGGAGAAATATTAAGAATAGATATTAAAAAGATTTAGAGATTTTCTTCTATTTCAGATAATTTAGATAGTGGCATAGAACATGTGAAATTTTTACAAATTGTAACTTTGGTATTATTTGAAAAATCTTTTCCCTCAAAGAACGGATATTTTGATAATAATTTCAGATTTTTTTCATCATTAATTGAGATGATGAATCCTTCGGGAATAAATTTTTTAAACAAGAAATCAACAATGTTGGAATTTTCAGAATTAATTATCGTAATTTCTGTTGGAGAGTTTAGATACAAATTCATTACATTTAGCAAATATCCAAAAGCAAATGGATTTTCTGCCGCAGAGGTTCCATTTGATTCTAGTATTTGCTTTGATATTTTGAGGAATGTTTCATTGTGTGTTAGATGATGTAATTTCAATAGTGCATTTGACGCAACAGAATTTCCTGAGGGTACAGATAAATCATAATAATTTTTTGGGCGAATTATTAGAGATTCATGAGTATCAGATGTAAAATAAAATGATTTTCCAGTAACATTCCAGAAATGCTCAATCATGTAATTCGCAATTTTTTGAGCCATCTCTAAGAAATATGGGTCAGAAGTTATCTCAAAAACATCAACTAGAGAATTTACAAGATATGCATAATCATCTAGATATCCATTGAGTTTTGGAGTATCATTTTTGAAAGTTCTATGAATAAATCCATGCTTTGAGAATTGTTCTGAAAAATATTTGGCCGCGTTGATTGCCACTTGAAGATATTTCTCATTTCCAGAAATCCTATAACCCTTAACAAAGGCAGATATCATCATAGAATTCCATGATGTGATTATCTTATCATCAATTCCAGGCTGATCACGTTCATTTCGCACATCAAGTAATTTTTTTGATGAGCGCTTCAAAAGTTCTGTAATTTCATCTTCAGTTTTGTTAAATTTGAATGCAAGAGATGAAATGTTAATATTATTTGCCAAAATTGTATTTCCCTCAAAATTTCCTCCATCTGTGACATCATAAAAGATACAAAAGAGTTCAGAATCATCGCCTATGATATTTTCAATTTCACGTTTTTTCCAAACATATGTCTGACCTTCATCTCCATTAGTATCTGCATCTTGTGCGGAATAGAATAACCCGGATGAAGAGGTCATTTCACGTATAACATAATCAAGTGTTTTTGTAACGACATCAAGATAAAAAGGATCTTTGGTAATTTGATACGCTTCAGCATATACAGGAGGTAGAAGAGCATTATCATACAACATTTTTTCAAAATGCGGTACAAGCCATCGTGCATCAGTGGAATATCTATGAAATCCACCTCCAATTTGATCGAAGATTCCACCTTTGGCCATTTTTTTTAATGTCAATAGTGCAAAGTCTTGAAATTTACCAATTCCTGAAAGTTTTGAGTACCTAAACATAAAAGAAATATTCGCTGCATTTGGAAATTTTGGTGCTTGTCCAAAACCGCCAAAGTTTGTATCTGCAACTTGCAGTAGATTAACTGCTGCTTCATCTAAAATAGATTTTTCAATTATTCCACCATCGGAAACTTTTTCCAGCTTAGTGAGATTTGTCATGAATTGTTCTGCAGAATTACCAACATCTTTTGGTTTTTCTTTCCAAGCTTGTGCAAGCTGTCTACATAAACTACCAAAACCAGGCCGGCCATACGAATCAAGTACTGGAAAGTACGTTCCAACATAGAAAGGCTTTTGATCAGGTGTCAAAAATACGCTTAATGGCCAACCACCTTGACCAGTTGACATTTGACAAATTTTTTGGTAAATATCATCAAGATCAGGTCTTTCTTCTCTATCTACTTTGATGTTAACAAAATTTTCATTCATAATTTTTGCCACATCATCATTTTCAAATGATTCATGAGCCATAACATGGCACCAATGACAAGAACTGTATCCAATGGATAAGAAAATAGGCTTGTTTTCGTCTTTTGCCTTTTTTAATGATTCGTCGTTCCAAGAAAACCATTCAACAGGATTATCTTTATGTTGTAAAAGATATGGGCTTGTTTCTTTGGATAGATTATTTGACACAATAATGATTCAAGTTGTGATTATTTGTATGTAATCTAGATTTTCCAGATTGCCGTATCATGACGTTTGTAAATTTCTATATTAATTTGCTTAAGGAGTTTTTGCTTCGATTTATCTGCTTTTTTTTCATGACTGTAATCTTTCTTTTTTAGTAACTTTTCTAAAAGTATAAGCTGATCAAGATTAAGATTTTTCAAATGTCCTTTTTTTGTAATTAGATTCAATAGTTCTACACGTCTAAAATCATCTTTTTTTAAGATTTCAGTCATAATCATTCTCATAACATCTTACTAAAAAATAATAGTACGCTAAATTAGATGAAAGTGTAATGGAAATGATGCGTGCGATGGTTCTTTCTGAATGTAAAAAGATTGAAGAAAAACCATTAAAATTAACAAATATTCAAAGGCATTCAATTAGTAATTCAGATGAAGTGTTAATCAAGATTGAAGCATGTGGAGTATGTCATTCCCAATTACATGGAATAGAAGGAGACTGGCAAGAAATTGGAATTCCTCCAACACTTCCAACAGTACCAGGACATGAAGTAGTTGGAAAAATTGTCGAGGTTGGAGATCATGTTACAAGGTTCAAGGTGGGGGATAGAGTTGGAATTACACCATTATTGAAATCCTGTATGGATTGTACGTATTGTAATGATGGTAAAGAATACCTTTGTGAAACAAATGAGATAACAGGTGAGACGTTACGTGGAGGGTATACAGAGTACATTAATGCATCTGAAAATTTTATTACCAGAGTTCCAGATAGTATGCCAGCAGAATATGCAGCGCCATTATTTTGTCCAGGAATTACTGCATACAAAGCAGTGAAAGCAGCCGAACCTCAAAAAAATAAAAGGGTTGCAATCTTTGGAATTGGAGGAGTGGGACATATGGCAATACAGTTTGCCAAAGTTGAAGGATGTGAAGTTACAGGAGTATCAAGAAAGAAGAAACACCTCGATGTTGCAGAAAAACTTGGTGCACAAAAAGTATTTCAGTTTACAGAATCTCAAGATGAATTTCTAAATAATGTTAAAAATGAATATGGCATGTTTGATGCAGCAATTGTTTTTGCACCGTCAGATTTAGTCACAGACACAGCCATAAAATCAGTAAAAAAAGGAGGAACCATAGTTATTGCCACAGTAGGAAAGATTCCAAATTTCTTGGCATTTGAAGAAAAGACAGTAAGAGGAACATTGATTGGCTCTATGAAAGACATGGAAAAAGTAATCGAGATTGCACAGAAAAACGATTTCAGTGTTGTTACAGAGACATTCCCATTAGAAGAGGCAAATGAAGTATTAAAGAAATTAAAGAATTCAGATATCGAGGCACGTGCAGTTCTAATTCCTTAAATTACCAATAATTTTTTTACAATCATGATTTGTAGACGTTGTCATCATACCGATGAGATTCATAAGACCACTAATTCAACAGAGTCAATATTAAGAAGGGGCTCATGTCAGATCCCAGATTGTACATGCAATCAATTTTTAGACGCATTTGAAGAGATTGATGATGAACAACTCTAGCCATATATAGTAAAAAAAGGTCTCAGATTCATGGATAAACATGCACCAAAAGAAGAAATGATTAAAGATTTGGAGAATATTTTAGCAAAGATCAATGCTTTAGAAGTTAATGCAAAGAGTGAAGAAGCAAAAGCTAATGTTAAGATTCTAAGGAAATTAACTGAAGGACAGATTCATTCAATTAATGAATTTGATCACTTGAAAAAAGCAATTGATCTTCTTACAATACAATTATTTGATGTTAAAGATAAGATTAATTCCAAATAATTATTCAATTTGGCATAATGGGCGATACTTTAAGAGGATTTTGTCTACAATTCTTTTTCTTTCTCGTTCTTCAGATTCCCATAGAGGTAGAATTGAGAGGTAAAGTAGGTCTTCATTGCCTGCATGTTGAACCCAGCACTTGAAATTATCATTTTGTGTAAAAAAATCATTCTGATCAGTTTTGTCAGATTCATCTACGTAAAGCGGAATAAAACCTGATTTATCACGACCAAATATTATGTATACGACTTTATCCATAGGAGGGCCCCATTCAGAGATCTTAATTGGTCCAAGAAATTCATAATGGAGAATTTGAATTGTCACTTACAAAATTAAGAAGTCTCAAGTTTTAAATTTGCCTAATTTTGCCTCAAAGTAAATGTCAGAAATGCAGAATCCGCATCATTATAGAAAAGTTGGATATTCGATGATACTAGTTGCTGCATCTCTAGCAGCAATTGGACTAGTTCAGCTTGCAATTGGACCAGATGTTCTTTATGCCGATTCAATGCAAAGAGACAAAACTGCATTCTTTGAAATGTGTAAAGCAGGAAATTACATGCAGGATGGATGTGAGATGTTTGATAAACCTGGAAATACATTATATGAGATTCCTAGAATGACATTAGAAGGAACAGAAGAAGCTGAATCTATGATTATGGAAGAATCAGTGATGGAAACACCACAAGTATCTGCAGAAATTGTTTCAATTCCAAGTGGATCAGGTGCACCAGGATGTGAAGAAACAAATGAATGTTATATTCCTGCAGCACTAACAGTTTCAACTGGCACTACAGTGATTTGGGAAAATACCGATAATGCTGCACATCTTGCAACAAGTGGAACCCCAGATGGAGGACCAGATGGAGCTTTTGATTCAGGAATGATTATGGCTGGGGCCACATTTGAATATGAATTTTCAGACAAAGGTGAATTCGCATATTATTGTCTTGTTCATCCTTGGATGGTTGGAACTGTAACAGTAGAATGATTACTGTTCATTCATGTAGTTTTCCCAAGTGTTAAGATTAGATGTTAACCGATTCATTTGATACATTGCACCACCGATAATTCCAGCATGATAACAAGTATATAGATAGATTTGAGAGTTAGAAGGATCAGTTTGTGTTAAACTCATACTGATCATTGAAAAGAAAACAAATGTTCCACAGAATGTAATAATTTTTCCTATCACCCCACCATTTAATCCAACAATTCGTCTCGTAGCTGCAGCCATAATTATAATACTTGATACAATCAAAAATGTTGCACCACCGTTTGCAGTAACCATATCAGTAACCCAAGGAATTATTCCATCATCCATCATAGTCAAATCAGGCATCATTGCACCACCGTGTAATGCAAAATTTACAGAGCTAAATAGACCACCAATCACTAAAAAGAAAAGAAATAATTTCATAATTTTCCGTTTTAGTGCACTTCTAGTTTCAGATGGCTGTAATGCCCTTTCAGAGATTCTTAAACCATATAAAAATCCAATTCCAAATGCAGGAATAAATAAGATATTGATAATGTATGGATGTTCAAGAATTAATTCAGCATAATATGTATTTAGTAAAAATGCCATCAACAATGCAATTCCTGCAGCACTTCCAAAAACAATCAAATTTGAATATTTGAATAATTTTGGTACATTTTCATCAGAGCTATTCCAACTATACATAAAAAATTCTTTTGAAATTTGGATAAAAAACAGAGTAAAAATTGATTTACCTAACGAATCAATTATTTTCAATTTCTTCCTAACAAATGAGAATGTGTATGAAACATCGCATTTTTATTTTAATTGAAAAGGCATTAGATAGTGAAGTCATTATCAATTGTAATTCCAGGAATAATTCTTATAATATTTGGAATGATATTCAGTTTTCAAGGACAAGGCATGGTAGGACCTGAAACATCATTCATGTATGAAAATGAAGAATGGAGTGATTATGGGATATTTATCAGTATGATAGGAGTGATTTTGATCTTAATTGGATATATTATTGAAAAGAAGAAAATAACTTAAGAATTTTTTTGAAAATATTTTTGATGATATTCTTCAGCACGATAAAATTTTGAAGATGATTTTATCTCAGTTACAATGTCACTGCCAAATGTCTTTTGTGCAAAAGGGTTTAATTTTTCTTTAACTTCTTTTGCAGTATTTTCTTGTTCAGCATCATGACAAAATATTGCAGAACGGTATTGAATGCCAATATCAGGACCTTGTCTATTGGGAGTAGTTGGATTATGGTTTTCAAAAAATACCTTTACTAAATCAGAATATGAAATCTCAGTAGGATCAAACTCAACTTGTATAGCTTCAGCATGACCTGTTTTATCGGTACAGACATCTTCGTATGTAGGATTATCAGTATGACCACCAGTGTAACCTACAGCCGTTGATTTTACACCATTTGTTTTAGAAAATACTTCTTCAACGTGCCAAAAGCATCCTGCAGCAAAAGTTGCTTTCTCCATATACTAATTCATGATAAACAATAAAAAAAGCTTTCAGAATTTTAAAAGCCACAATCTAAAGGATTCTCAGGTTTTAGAATTTCTCTTAGAACAATTGTAGCATATGAACCACGCGATAGTTGAAATTTTATTAAATTTTCATTAATGTTGAGATTAAGATAATTAATCGATGCATTACGAAATCCTCCATCAACAGAGATTTCTTGAAAATCTTTTATGAAGAAATCTTTTGGGGTGAGTAATTCATCATCAAGGATTTTTTTGATGTAATAATCAAATCTAGATTTTTTGTAATAGGAGTGACCAATTAAGGGGATAGCAAGTCTTTGGTTTGGATCATTTTCAAACTTACCAAGCATAGAATTTTTATCAAAACAAACATCATCAGTAGTTGGTAAAAATAGTTCTTCTTCAAATTCATATGCAAGACTCAATGTTTTATTGAACAAAAATGACTGATAGGCTTGAATGTAAAATCGACGTAATGCCAAAGGGATTGAACGAATCGCATTTTTAGGATCTTTATCTTTTGAGAGTTGTTTTAGTAGATTTCTTTCAATGTCCATTGAATATGGAAGTAATTCAATTATTTCAGATTCAGATTTACGTTCAGAGATTAATTTTCTGAATTGATTATTTTTTTCTGAATCATATTTTGATGAAAAATTTAGTAGATAATCAAGAGCCTCTTCA
>JABHJJ010000210.1 GCA_018691945.1 Candidatus Nitrosopelagicus sp.
ACCTTTGCTTCTTCACCACCAAGTTCTGTAAGCTCTGCTGCATTAACAAGTGCAAGTCTAATTCTAATCTCTTCACCATCATCTGAAAGGAATTTTACAGTGTCGCCGTCTACTACTTGAGCAATTGTTCCAGTAATGCAGATTTGATCATCACAGTTAATCGAAGTTTTAGGTGGTTCAACATAAATGGCAAGTGCAACAATTCCAATACCAATTACAGAAACTAGTATCATAGATAGTGCCTTTAGCATATTGCCCATGAATATTATTTTGAACAATACAATATAGATGATTTTTTAACTCATTTTTGTATAATAGATATGTGTCAGATATCACACAGGCTAGAAGTTTTGCTAAAAGGAAACATTTAGGTCAGTTACGAAAAAATGGCAAGACAACAACATTTTCACATCTAAAAGATGTGGTACGAAACTTGAAAAAAATGAAGGTTACAGATGAGGAGATAATTTGTGCTGCGTGGCTACACGATACAATAGAAGATACAGATACAGACTATGATTCCATAAAAGACAGATTTGGGAAAAATATTGCAGAAATTGTGGTATCAGTTACAAAAGATAATCGCTTAGCAAAAAAACAAAGAGAAATAAAATATGTGAAAGATCTTAAAACTTCCAGTGCAAAAGCAAAACTTGTCAAAATTGCCGACATTTTAGCAAATGTAAATGATGCACCAAATGCTGGGAGAAACGCACAGTGGGAGAAACAGCAGTTTGTAAAAAAATCAAAGTATTGGAATTATGTTTCAGACGTAAAACCAAGAAAACTTGCAGAACTTTCATGGGCAAATGATGAGTGGAAGAGACTACAGGAAAAATATAATTAATTTTTTTGCTCGTAAATATTCAGAGTTGTTTTTGCAAAAGAACGACTGATATCATCAGGTATGATAATCATTATTCCACTCTCTTGTGTGACGTTGGGACATGTTCCTGAATGACTAGTTAGATTTTTTGCAAAACATCCAGGTTCAGTATAATAAAAGAAGGTTCCAGTTTGTTTATAGCTCTCATATTCAGAAATAGATGGAACAAAGTATAGATTCACTCCTATTGTTTTATCATCAATTCTAACACTATAATCAAAATTAGATACATCATTAATCATACAAATTGGAATAAAATGTGCAAATGCATCAGGCAATTTTGATTCTTGTTGCGCATCAGAATACAAAGTATTTTTTACATTTGGAAATTGAATATTGTAAGGATCAGTTGTTAGTTGTAGACCCATAGCAACCTCAATGTTTTGTCTTATCACATCAACTGTAGAACGATAATGATGTGGTTGAAAATTATATTGACATTGATTATTTTGGTGAGATAAACGGACAAAAGACTTGTCATGCATAGAATCTAGCTCATTTGTGCCATAATTGTCTGGAATGGTTTCATCAAATGGAATAAATCTTTGTGATTCATCTAATACAGCATTTGATTTGTTCCATGTTGATGTGATATCAAATACAATATTTGATGGATAACTATCCCAAACAGGATCAAAATGAACGTACAATGAATGTCTATTTACAGACATGTCTTCAAATTCCATTGGCATGTAAAATTCTACTACATCTAATAGAGCAAGAACTGCAGCAATTCCTACAACAAATAATAAAATTTTCATATGTTTTAATTTGGAAAATGTAGATTTTTGTGACAATGCACTACATGGACAAAAAGCTAATAATTAGCTTATTAGTTTTGAGTTGAGCTAGTTACCAAAGAGTGAAAAATATCTTCTAGATAAGAATGAAATTTCAGTACTCAGAGTAAAATGATTCTAAAAACTTAGTCTAATTTTCTTTTTTCACAAATTTAGAGCATGGACAAGTGTCGACTAGACACTGTTTTAGATGTGCAATGTGCTTTGATTTCAAGTGTCTGCATGTGATGTTTTGACAGGTATTTTTTTCAATCTCTTTTTTAACTATGGCTGCAGCAATTTTGTTTGCCTCTTCTTTTGACATTTTCTTCTTGTTAATGTAATAATGAACTACTTGCGACCAAAGCTTGTCTACCTGAAATGGAGTGACATTTTCCCACATCATGGTGTCTAATACGCATCTGTAATAGATAAAAATGATCTATGATTTTCATACATGTTTGACAAACATGAAGTTGAGAGAAGCCACAACGGAGGATGTTGGCTTCTCAGAATGTTTAAGCCTTATCACCTTTTGCCTTGTCTTCAGGGATGTATCTTGAAAGAAATTCATCAATCACTTTGAAGAAAGGACATTTGCCTTCATACATCATGCCATACTATACGTGATTGAAGAATAAAAGTATGCAGAAAATATTCTCTTTCAAAATTTTAACAAATTATTTATTGAAAAAAAATTGAGTGAAGATTGTATGCATCTTTCACTATTCAAAATTAGCATTTTACTTGTAATAATTGGAGCTTCAGGTACAGGAATCATCTTTTCAGAGTCAGATAAAACAGAACAATTCATGACATTAAAACAGACAGAATCTGATAAATTATCTTTGTATTTTGATGCAGAAGATATCGGATATTATAAAATTACAATACCTGAATTTGAGGGACAAGGAGTTTTTTATAGAATTGTTGATGACGATTATGATACCGTGTCAAAGGGAATATCTGAAACAAAGATGTCAATTAGATACTTTGATGTAAAAGAATCAGGCATACATACAATTATTCTAACAAGTCTTTCTCAAGAAAAAATGGATTATGAGATTGAAATTGGAAGTACTGATGCCAATAAAATCATGATTCCAGCTGGAATTATGTTTCTAGGAGGATTATTATTATTATTCACATCTTTTATGAAGTTAAAAAATTACAGAATAGAGCAACCTGATGAAAATATCAAATGAATTGGGATACACTGAATGTAATGACCAAAGTATAATGCAAGATTAAATCCAAGCCATGAGGTCATGAGTAAAAAAGTTACAATTGCAAACGGCAAAAATGTCTTAAGATTAGAGTTTTGACTAGATTTTATTATAAAAAATCCGCCTAATGCAGACAAAACAATTCCAATTTCAAGTGGTTGATGTGTTAAAGATAACAAACCATCAATTCCAAACATATCATGAGATATGGAATCACCAAAACCAGAGACAATTTGAATTATGGAACCAATTATGACTAGTTGTAATCCTCGTTTTAGAATTCCATGAATGGAATTTTTTATCAATAAATTAATCGAAAATAAGGATGCAACTGCAACCATTGCAACTCCAGCATATACTACAATATGTGGATCTGACCAGAAAAATTCAGGTGAGTTTTGGATATGATTTATGGCATCCCATATTCCTGCTGTAAGAATTACAAGTGGTCCAGTTACTGCTAGAATTGAAATTATAGATAACTGTAAATTTGATTTTATGCAAAGATGATTAGAAACTTTCTCAAGTAAAGTAGTAAGCATGATTTAATACCAATTTTTTGAATTAAAAAACCAATCTCGTGAAATAAGACTAAAAAAGTAGATAAAAAATAAAAAATTATGCCAGTTTGGATGGGAGGAATATTCCTAAAAGATGAAGGTGGATACGAGATCGTTTTGAAATCATTGGTACATTATAAAAAACGATTACAAACAATACATGCAAGT
>JABHJJ010000026.1 GCA_018691945.1 Candidatus Nitrosopelagicus sp.
TATCAATATTTAAAACAATCCGAATTAGATATCTGGGTCGGTTCGTCGCGGCGTCATCAGAGTTTGGCACTCAGACTGGAGCGGCTTTTATTTCCTCATTCCCTTTTTCATTTACGAGTAAATATTATTAAATGATCTATCAAAATCACATTTTCATTAATTCTTGATAAATTTTCTTTGTTTCATTTTTAACATAAACTGGTGTACTAATGCTAATCTTTATTGCATCTTCTTTTGATATTGTTAAAATTTTTGAGACTAATTTTTGTTTACTTATGCGTAAACTTAGACCTGATGATGTTACATATTCGTCAACATTATCAAAAATCTCATGAAAATCTTCTTTTTTCATCTTTGAAAAGAATATCTTCACAAAGTCTACGGCAGATTTTTTTTTTAATTTAGATGAAATTAGTAATATTGGATTGTTAAAATGACCTGGAACTTGTTCAATCTGAAAATTTTTTTGCTCTATATGGAAAACACTTTCTAATTCTTCTAGAACCTTATTTTCGTTCTCTGTGGCATGAAGAATTAAATCAATTCTTATTTCTAATTGCATTTCTAAAACATCAGTCTAGTCTGATTTTGTTTTTTTACTTTTTACTTCAAGCAAGACTGTCTGTGCAGATGCTGTTTTGATTAGTTTTACTTTTTCTAATCCAACATGTCTTAATTTTATAACTTTTTTTGCTGCAGCCATAATATCTGAGTTTATCTTTCCATAACATGTAGCCTGAACGAATCCATCAATATCCATTGTTGGAACTGTTTTTTCAATTACATCTTTTGCAATTAGGCGCAATTGACGTTGTCTTGATGTGTTCAATTGTCTGTGTGTCAGAGCAACCATTTTGATTCTAAATACATAGTTGTCTTTTGTTTCAGCATCTATGATGAAGTTTACTTTAGACGAACCTCTTCGAATCAAACTTCTTAAAAATTCCTTAGAATATTCATATCTCTTAAAAATTGTTTTGGCTTTGTTATCTGTGACATTATCTATTTGGAAAATTATCTTGTATTGGTGTTGTGAAGGATCACCTTTGAGAATATCCCATAATGTAACTTCTAAAATTCTACCTTTGGCATTCTCGTCATCAGTAATTGGGACGTATCCAATATTGACATTGTTAAATGAATCTGGAGCGATAACATTTACCCATTTCTTTTCTTTCCATTTGTCTTTGATCTTACGAGCTTTTCTTGCCAATTATCTTCGACGACTATTTTCTGAATATAAACTGTTCTAGATTATATGAGATTATCTCCAAAGTATTTCTGTAAAACTTTTGGCACTTCAACATGTCCATCTCTTGTTTGATTATTTTCTAAAATTGCAACCAATGTTCTTTCTATCGCTACTAGTGTCCCATTCAATGTATGAACATACTGTGTTTTTTCATTAGTTTTATCTCGAAATCTAATCTTTAATCTTCTAGCTTGAAAATCCATACAGTTTGAAACTGAACAAACTTCTCTGTATGCATTTTGACTAGGCATCCATGCCTCTATATCATATGTTTTTGCTGCAACTTTTCCCATATCTCCACTAGAAAGTAATACTACTTTATGTGGAATGTTGAGTCTCTGAAAAAATTCTTCAGAATATCTAATCATTTTTTCTTGTTCTTCAACTGAATTTTCTGGTTTTGCAAAAACGAATTGTTCAAGTTTTTCAAATTGATGTACTCGGAAAATACCTTTCTGATCTTTTCCATGTGCTCCAGCTTCCTTCCGGAAACATGGACTGATTGATCCAAATCTCTGTGGTAATGTCTTTCCATCCAAAACTTCATCTGTATACATAGATGCAATTGCATGTTCTGAGGTTCCAATTAAAAAAAGATTTTCAGCATCCACTTTGTAAATAACATCCTCAAAATCCTCCGCAATAACTGCGCCTTCCATAGATTCTCTATTAATCATATAAGGCGGTTGTATCAATTGATATTCTTTTTCAATTAGTAAGTCCATCGCAAATGATGTGACGGCTTGAGCTAATCTGACCAAATCTCCTTTCAAAAAATAAAATCTTGACCCTGCAATTTTAGAGGCTCGCTCAATATCTAGCAATCCTAAACTTTCGGCTATCTCCTCATGTCCTTTTATATCAAAATCAAATTTTGGAATTTCTCCCCATATTCTTACTTCTTTGTTAAATGATTCATCAGATCCTTTTGGAACTGATTCATGTATCAAGTTAGGTATTGAGAAAGACAATTTGTGAAAATCTTCTTCAACTGATTTTCTTAAAATTTCTAAATCGTCAAGTTTTTTTGAAATCTCGCCCATCTTTTGTAATAATCCTGATGCGTCATTTCCAGCCTTTTTTTCACTACCAATCTTAATCGACATTTCATTGCGTTTTTGTCTTAATTCATCAGTTTGGAACATGACATCTCTTCTTTTTTTATCTAACTCTAGCATTTTTTCAAAATCAAATTCTACAGCTCTATCTTTTAGCATCTGTTTAA
>JABHJJ010000027.1 GCA_018691945.1 Candidatus Nitrosopelagicus sp.
CAAAGATTGTAAAATGGAACACTGTAATAGTGAATGGGAAAGAGTCTCCATTTCATGTAGAGTATATTCCAGTGTACATGTCCTGTAAGATATGTGAAAGTGCAATATCTTCTACAGAAGCAAATCTAGCAGATGTGTTAGACAGTAACTGCTTCCAGTGTTTTGCAGATATGACTGACCAGGAATACTCCTGGCATAGCAAACCGTGGTGGACTATCAATAGTGGCAAATACAAAGAATAGTAAGAGTTTGGGGTGACGACCCTATTCTTTTTCTCTTTCAATTATACTAGCAACTAACTGAATCATCATAGAAAACTCCTCAATGTTTCCCTTACAGATTTCTAACATTTCATCTCTCTCAGGAGAGGCTGGCTGTTTTTGCACATTTTCTATAATTCCAGTCTCTCGTATACGATTAGTCTCAAACCATTCCTGTAAAACCTTCAAGTCAGCAGCACTGTCCTTTTGCATAAATGATTGATATTGTGATTAATTATAACGCTTTTTTTATTCCTAAAATCTTATCTAATACGATTGGAATATCACAGTATGAATCAAGTAATCAATGCAGAAAAAAAACTAATTCAAATCTTAAAAATATTGAAAATGAGCCCAATGCCATATTCTACTCTGAAAAATTTGAGTGGTTACAGAATTAAAAAAGAACATAGAGAATTTCCAGAATTAATGAAACTTGGATTGCGTTTACACCTAATTAACCTCGATAGAAGCAGAAGAGAATACGGATTAACACCGTATTCGACACGTATTGTTGAATAATTATAACGCTTTCACCCCTAGCTAAATAATCTTCATTTGAAATACCTATAACCAAATTGTTCTCATACAATGATGGAAGAGCTTTAGTAATTTTCTTGTAAAAGAACTGAAACTACTGTCTCTGCTCACATTTTTCATCTCTAGATTTTTATCACTGTACAAATTATCAGAATCGTTGATTCCATGAACACGCAGTTCATGGGTGGGAGAGAAATTTTCAGTTTCTCTTCCACACTATAATTTTAGAAGAATGAAATTGTATCTTTAGAGCCGTATTTTTCAAACAACCCTTCATAACTGCTTAATCGCTCTGAAATGATATTCATGTCATCGTCATACATTTTCGTGATAAAGGCAGCCAAGACACGTTCATTATTTTCATTATAAAATCTCACGCTGAAACTAATTCGCTCAGGTTTTTGTTCTTTAACAAATTCTGCTTTTTTGATTAATTCAGAATTTACATGCATGTGGCAGGGACCGTCATTTTCGCCGATATTGATCCATTTTTCTTTTTGTCTAATGGTTAGCTCATTGCTTCTAATCTCGCTAACTGCACCTTCATTTCTTATGACAAATAACACATTTTCAATTTTTACAAGGTCAGATAAGATTTCGTAAAGCATAACATTATGTCGAGTTACCTTTTTTTAAGAAATCTGCAAAATCTTTATGATTTAGGTTCTTTTCTTGAGCAGTCTATGCATAATTTACCGACTTCAAATACGTAAAGAAGCTTATCACAATTTTTACATCGTCTTTCTGTTCGCGTCTTGTCATATCCATATGGCATCTGTAATCACTTTTTCTTCCAGCCAGAAGTCCAATTTTTTAATGAACATTTTGCTAATTCGCTTCTAGAATGATCTTTTAGTTTACGCTTGCATTTTGGACAAACCATGTTCATGTATTTACTCATGTATGATCACCCATTGATGCTATCTGTCAGTTCCATGAAATAAGCAATAACAAAATTTAATCCCTGAAATGCAATAAACCCAACAACAAATCCTATTACAATTTTTTTTGGTAGGGATAATTTATTCCACCAAGAAAGAGTCTTTTTTGCCGTAGTACCACACGATAAACAATAATTTCCGTTTTCAGCCATTTTTATGCCACATTTTTCACAAAACATACCAAACCATTCATTCGAATCAAATTAAGAATTTCGACGAGCCTGAAAACTTCGCATACTATATTTAGAGTAAAACGCTATTCAATACATTGTCTAAATATCAAAGTCGACGACCAGATATCAATGTGGGAGCGGCTAAATTAGTAATCTTAGGAATTATTGTTTTAATTATAATTGGAGTTATGGTTGGTTCTGCAGTATCAATTGTAGATGCAGGATTCAGAGGAGTATTACTTCACTGGAACGCCGTAGATTTAGTTGATCCTCCACTAGAGGAAGGACTGCATTTTATAGTTCCATTCCAAGATTCAGTTGTTCCACTTGAGGTTCGTACCCTAAAGTATACAAAGGCGACAACGTCGGCATCACAGGACTTGCAGACAGTGTCAACTGAGATTACAGTAAACTATCATCCAGACCCAACTCGTGTTAACTATCTGTACAAAGAAGTTGGTTTAGACTATGAGAATCGTATCATTCAACCAACTGTAGAAGAGGTTGTAAAACAGGTAACTGCTAATTATAACGCTGAAGAGTTAATCACAAAAAGACCGCTAGTAAAACAAGATATTCAAAATGAGATTTCTGATCGTCTTGCTGACTTTAACATTACAACTGAAATTGTATCAATTACAGATTTCCAGTTCTCAGTATTATTTGCACAAGCAATTGAATCTAAAGTAGAGGCAGAACAACGCGCACTACAAGCAGAAAATGATTTGAAGAGAATTGAGGTAGAAGCAAGACAGTTTGAAGCACAATCATTTGGTATTGCAGAAGCAAACATTGCTGAAGCAAAAGGTGAAGCAGAAGCAATTAACATAATCAATCAAGCACTTGCAAACAACCCATACTATCTAGAATGGCTCAAGATTCAGAAATGGGATGGAATACTACCGCTAGTTACTGGTGGTGATGGAGCAACTCCATTTATTGAAATTCCAACA
>JABHJJ010000028.1 GCA_018691945.1 Candidatus Nitrosopelagicus sp.
AAAATATTAGCAGACATTCCATCTAAATCAGCACTCATAAATTTATCATCAGCAATCTTTTGAAGTGGAATGTTTGAAACATTCTTTTCTCCAATCATGTTTTCAACATATTCAAATAAAACAGACTTGCCATTGTCACCATTTCCTAAGAACATAATTGCTTTCTCATCAATTTGGTGTTTGACAATTGCACAAGCTGAAACCTCTAAGGCTGATTCAAAGTTATCTTTTTTGAATTTACCATTGATTGTAAATGAAGCTGTAAGAAACTTCCAAAACAAAGTGTCTTTTAGATTCTTTTCAATATCATCAAAGATAGTTTCATCATGGATTTCATATTCAGGGGTATGGTATTCAGTTGGAATTAAGACTCTGCTAAGATAGGTATGTGTATGATCTGTTAATGTTTGAGTATCAAGTGCCAGGATTCCATTTGGAACTGTAATCAGGTTGGTATCACTATCAAAGTCCTCAAGATCCGTATAGGTCTGAGCCTTGATTTTACTAATGGATTCATTCCTACAATGCTCCGTACAGTTAGGAATTAACTTCTCAGTCTCTTCTTTGATTATGGTTTTGGCTTGAAGATTATCATAGATTTTTCCATCATAGAGTAATACTTCTTCAGTTTTTCTCAAAGTTACAAACTGGTTATTTCGTTGTAAATGAATTGCCACATTTGTTATTTTTTCATCACCTTCAAACTTGGTTTTATCATAATCTTCATAGTGAATTAATTTTGGATTACTGCATACGGTATCATCAAAGATATTACAATTACTTAATCTAAATTTTAAAATGTCTTGTTGTTTTAGTTGTTCTAATTCAGCAGTTCCTCTTCTAACTTGAAAGACTTCACTAATTGCTCGATAAATTGAAGTATGGATTCTGTCTTTAGGTTGAACATCTAACATTTCTTTTACTTCATCAGTGAAATCATTAAAGTCAATTTCAACAACTTGGCCCTGAATGATTCTTGTATCAATCATTGAAACATACTTGTAAGAATCATCAACTTTGTATCTGTTAAAGAAATTCTTCACATTATCACACAATGCAGAGTCTGTGTAAGTTGTTGTTTCTTCAGTCATTTTGAATTATCCTCCATGAAGATTTCAGCCATTCTTAATCCAGCAATACAACCAATCAACCAATTTTTAGGTAATCTTTTGCTTCTTGGTTTTTCTAAATTAATTTGACATGAGGATATTTTCTCTTCAAGATAATTTATTAAATCTTCTTGACTTTGTTCATTCAATTTCTTTTTTCTCCTTAATGTTTTTCTGAAATAGAATCTCATCTTGGAAGTGTTTCTCACATACAGACCATGTTGAATTTTGTGGACCACAATCGTAAGTAATCAAATATTTGCTAGGAGATTTACAACATCTAAGCATTAGATTTCCCCATTTAGTTTTTTATCTACAAGTGAGAGAAGGTAAGATTTGCAATCAAAAGAATCTACAGTTCTAATTTCAAATTCTTCATTAGTTTCATTTACTTTTGGATAAGGAATATGCTCTTCTTTGAAGTGTCCATAAAGTGAATTAATCGATTTGAATACTCTTTTACCCTCACAAATAGGGCATTTTTCTCTAATTCGTTCCTGATTTACAGGATTTCGGACATGAAGATTAAGAGTTCTTTCATACGTTTTTGCTCTTTTAAATTTTAGAATGGTACTCAATTCAGATTACCGCCTTCTTGCAGAGATGGTTTCTTCATAACCTGAGAGAGTATGGATCCTCTCTCAGGGTTTTTCTTCTTAAAAAATTCAGAAATAAGATAAGCAGTTAATTTACTTCTGCATTGTGTAGGAACTTCATCATCAAATTGTTTTGCAACATCGATGTCTAAAGTAAAACTTCTAATTACTTTCAGTTTTCAAAAACTCCCGAATCGTTAACACATCTTGAATATGTTTTCACGATTCGGTAACCTTGTGTAAATTCACTTTCATGTTTTACAATACTTGGCTTTTCCAACATAGTTAGTAGATAGGGTTTTGGTTATATATTCAAGTCGGTATAATCTCGGCACAGCTATAAGTATTCATGTCAATATCATGTAGCACATTTGAAGCAAACGTTTTTTGTAATTATAAAAAATAAAAAAAGAAAATCAAACTGTTGTGGCTTGATTAAACTTTAACAGTCTTTCAATCTCCGTTTGCATTTTATCCATTTGTGTTTTCATGTTATCCATGAGTTTGTCTTTTGTTTTTTCTGTCTCAAGTTGTTTCCATTCAATAAATAATTCGGATTGTAACTCGAGATATTTCTGAGCTCTTTCTTTTGGATCTTCTCGATAGTATTGTTTCAAATAAGCTCCGTGACCATCAAGGGCATTGGCATAATCTGAACCATGTTTTTGACTTGCCTTTGTATGAAAGTAAGCTCTGAAAGCATGGATATGCACTAGAAATCTCACTGAACTATCGTATCTTTTAGTAAGTCCTAGTCTGCTTCTAAGATAACCAAACTCTCTAACTTCAGTTCTTACTGCAAAATCAATTCTTTTGGAATTATGAAATAGATACTCATCATCACCATTACTATCTAAAATTGGTTGAAGCCTTTCTAATGCCTCAGAACTGATGTAAGTTTCCCTTTCTTCCTTTGTTTTGGTATCATCTGCTCTCAAAGTGACTCTAACAGGACTTTCATCTAAATGGAAGTTTGATTTTTTCAAAGACAATCCTTCGCCTAATCTCATGCCTGAACTAATCAATATCAGGTACAACGCCCTTCTTGTTGGACTTGCCCTATTGCAAATCATCTTCAAGTTTTCCAAGGAGACAGGCTCTCTGAGTTGTTTCCTTTGTGTTGGAAATTGAACAAAATCTTGAACGTCCTCATTTGTTAATCGTATTCCATGACAAATTCTAAGGTAATTCTTGATAAAACCAAAGTAATTCCTCATGGTCTTGGGGGCTTTTGCCTTGAATGTTGAGCCATTACCAACGGCAATATCATCATGTGACTTGGACATGAATCTCACAAACTTGTCTAAGGAGATACAAATTCCCTGAATGTTAGGTTTCTCCTCGGCAAACATTTCTTGATATTGTGAAATCAAAGTATCTTTTGATTCACCATTCAAGCCGATCTGTTGTTTTGCAAAGTGATCAAAGACTCTC
>JABHJJ010000029.1 GCA_018691945.1 Candidatus Nitrosopelagicus sp.
GAACAAGTTTTCATATTGTTATTTACTCACACCATGATTTATTTCTTACATCCTTCAATTTTTCTATAATTTTAAACCAACTATGAGACTCTCAAAATTTTCTAATGTTGGATTTTTTTTATATATCCTGATTAGATCAATGATTTTCTTTTTTGTTGGAATTTTGATCTTTTTTTGAATAATTTTTGCTAATCCTGTACCTATCAAAATTCCCTGTGTAGCACCTGTAACATTAGAAGGTTTTCTATTTTCACTAGAACTCTCAAAATCTATCATTGTGTTTCCTTTTTTATTAACTATCACATGCTTGTCTATTGTACTTAATTCACCATGATCCAGCCCTGCATCATCTAAGAGAAAACATTCTCTTAATACATTTTTTACAACACTACGAATTTCTTTAGCTTTTGTTTCTGATTTTTTTGCCCAATCAATAATTTTTTCACCATCAATGTACTCCATTATCAAAAAGTTTTTTGAATTTTTGATAAACTTCGGACCAATTTCCAGTTTGTTTGCAGTTTTAAGTAATTTAGCTTCATTTGTCATATTTTTTCTAGGCGAATCAGTTCGTCTAATTTTTAACGCTACTACCCTGCTTCGTTTTTTTGCAAGAACAACCATTCCCACGTATCCCTTTCCAAGTATGTGACATTTTTCAATTTGTAATGGTCCTGTAAATGAAATGTGTGTAATTCCCAACTTTCTTAATTCTACCATTCGTTTTGTTATTTCAGATTCTGTTACTTGAGGGAAAGTAAGAATTTTCTTGTAAGGATCTTTTTTGAAAACACTAATTGTCTGAAAATGCTGTGTCATCGGTAGTTATTAGATTTGAAATACTCTTTTTAACAGATATGTTTTGTTTTCCTTCTCCACTCGTAATTTTAAAACCACTTCTGAAATCTCCTCTTAGACCTTTTGGAATTCCTGACTCCCCAATATGATTTTTTATTAGATCATTAAGGTATGTTTTAGCATTTTCATACCTTCGAGTTTGTAATGATTGCAACTTCCCTTCCTTATCAGTCCACATCAATTTAGATTTTTTAGAATTAGTTTGAATGAATTTGGATGAAAAATCACCAGAAAATACATCTGGCCCTGTTCTGATTTCATTTTTTGAAATAGTTAATGATTCTAACAAGAACAATAAACTAGCTTTAGTTTCATTGTATGCAATGGCATCATTTCTAAGAACATTAAATCCTTCATTGGTCATCTGAGATTCAATTGAGTTAGATGCACGCTTAATTTGTCCATAAATTATATCATCGCTTCTTTTTTTGTATGTAAAATTTACAATTAACAAGTTTTTTGCAATTTCTCCAGGAGTCTTCCTTATTGATTTTTCTTTAAAGTATGAAATTGAATTTTTCTTTAAGAAATTTCTAGCAATTAAAATGAAATTTGTAACATTTTGAATTGATATTGCAGCACCCAGATTTCTATTCCTGTCTATTGGATCAATTATTACTATTGGAGATTCAAATTTTCTTGGAGACTCCCCGATCATCTCATTATTTTGTAATTTTACAATCTTCTTTAAGACATTTTCAAAACTACCCAAATAATAAACTAAAACTTCACAAACATACCCACTAAATCCTTGTTTTGCAATTTCTGCACCATACATTCCATTAATTTTCAAAAAACATTTTAGAACTCTGATATCATCCTTCATTAAACCAGTTAATTTTTCACTCATAAATTCTGTATGAAATGTTGATCTATCAGCTGCACTTTTCCATTCTCCTTTTTTAATATCATAACATGGTACGACATTTACTCCAACACCATTAATGTCTGCTTCAACAAATGGATGTTCTGAATATCTTACATATGGTTTGAATTTCTTCAGTGAATCAAACCCAATTTTTTTACCAATTGTTTCAAATTTTTTTTCAGTTGTTGTTTTTTTGAATTTAACAAAAATGTCAATATCAATTTTTTCTGGGGTCCATGTTTCTTTTGCATATGAACCTCCAAAATGTACTGATACAACAGATTTTTGTTTTTCAGCTTCTCTATTTACTAAACTAAAAACCTGATTTGCAATTTTATCCACTTTTTTTCTTAGTACATTGTTTGGAATTGCCATTTGTTTTGATTTCTTTATAATATCACTTTTCATTTTGCATTAACCTCCAGTAAATCTGAATATTCTGGTCCCTTTGGACTTAAAACACTTCTTTTTACTTTAATTTTAGATATAGTCTGTACACCAAACTCAACAGTCTCATATTCTTTCATTATACTTGAAATGTCATTAATCTTCTTTTTTACTCTAAAAACTGTCAAGTGAGGTTTAAATTTTTTCTCCTTTTCAAAACCTAATACTGTTAATTTAATTCCTACTTCGTTTGCTATGGAGATTAGTTTCTCTGCGCCATTTTTATCAACTCCAATCCAAATTACTCGTGGATTTTTCAAGTTTGGGAAAACTCCTACACCTTTCAACGATATATTGAAAGAAGAAAATGATATTTTCTCCATGACATCTTTCACTTGCTCATACTTGATTTGATCAATT
The DNA here is from genome assembly GCA_018691945.1 of Candidatus Nitrosopelagicus sp. Lineage (GTDB taxonomy): Archaea > Thermoproteota > Nitrososphaeria > Nitrososphaerales > Nitrosopumilaceae > Nitrosopelagicus. The sequence continues at coordinate 2,534 of JABHJJ010000029.1, forward strand.
TCTCCTAAGAATTCTAAAGTAAAATGGATCTGATCAATTTTTGTAGGTTTTGCATCAATCCCGACATTTTTTTGAAATGTCTGGATCTTCTTCAGAATTTCTTCTTCAGAAATTTCAATCGCTACAAAGACTCTCATGAAAAATAAAACATTAGTAATTATTTATCGCTACCTTCATAGACTAGTCTCCCAAAAATAATCTGTTGTCAAAACTGGTTGTATGTTTAACTGGAATGCCAGGAGCTGGAAAGTCTACAATTGTTTCAAAACTAAAAGAACAAGGATATGAAACCTTTAGTCTTGGTGATGGTGTTAGATCTGAAGCTAAAAGACAAAATTTAGAACCTACTGGAGAAAATTTAGGAAAATTGATGTTAGAACTACGTCAAAAAAATGGACCTGGTGCCATTGCTGAATTAATTAAAGAATCAATACAAAACTCAACTCATGAAATTATAATTATTGATGGTATTCGTTCCATACATGAAATCAATGTTCTAAAAGAAACTGGAAATGTAAAACTTTTGGCAGTAAATGCATCCCCTGATACAAGATTCATATTTTTAAGTGGGCGTAAACGATCTGATGATCCACTAACAAGAGAAAAGTTTGAAGAACGTGATAATCGTGAAATTGGTGTTGGGTTACAAGAAATAATTCAACTTGCTGATCAATCTATTGAAAATAATGATGTAACAATTGATCAAATGGTAGACTCAGCAATCAAAATTTTTCAAAACTGGACAGAAAATTGAACCAAAAGACCACAATTCAAATTTTCTGTGAAATTAACCCTTCTGAAGACTCTGAAAAAGTAAAACTAGCAGTAAGTAACATTTTTCCTGATATAGAATTAGAAATATCTGATACAGACATTACTGGAAAAACAAATAATCTTGCAATTTTATCTCAAATTTTAAAATCAATTCGTGAAAAAAATGTAAAAAAAACATACCAGCGTATACTCAAAAACAATAATGATGGTGATTCCACCTGGTTTTATCTCAATAAACAGGCTGCATTTGTAAACACTGTAGCTTTGTGCAGTGAGGCAAATGAATCATCTTTAGGTCCAATCAAGGTAATTTTACGCTCAAATGATATTGAACAAGTAATTGATTCTATAACGAATTAGTCAACTAATTATTTCTAGCCATTTTGAGAGCTTTTTTTTAGCTCAGTTATGAAAAATCGATTTTTACAGGATTATCCATGAAGATACAGTTAGCAATAATTGGTGCTGTTTTAGTAGCTGGAGGAATCTTTTTCTTGCCTGAAACAATGAGTCAGTTTCCTGCTGGTCATATGCTTCTTGATGCAATAATTGAAGATGCTACAAACATTAAGCAATACAACGAACAGACAAGCCAAGTAGGTGAAACATTGTATGATGTGGGATTAATTGCTGGAGATACAGTAACTGATGTTGCAAGTCAAGTCGAAAACACCCTTGATGATACAGAGATTCCTGAAATTGATTTCTTAAAATTTGAAGATTAATCTAAATCTCAATTTCAAGTAGATCTTTTGCAGCAATAGCTGATTTATGAACCTGTTTTGCCTCATTTAACAAAACTGATTCATCATTATATCTTGCAGAAAAATGTGTTAAAATAAGATTTTTGACATTAGCTTTTCTTGCCAACTCCGCTGCCTCTTTTGCAGTTGAATGATTTGTTTCAATCGCTCTATTCTTTAGATCAAACGAGAATGTACAATCAAAACTCAAATAATCGCTATTTTTGAAAAACTCTTCTAATTTTTCTGTAGGACGTGTATCTCCTGAAATTCCAATCTTCTTACCGGCTCTTTTCTCTCCTGTAACTTGTGATGAATCAATCTTCTTACCATCTATTTCTATGGAATTTCCATTTTGCAACTCTTGCCATAACTTTCCTTCAGGAACTCCTAATTCTTTTGCTTTATCTGGATAAAAAACTCCAGATTTTTCGTTTTCTTCAAAACAATAGGAATATGCAGGAATTCCGTGTTGTGCTTCACAACATCTTACTTGATAATTCTTTTCGTTTACTACATTACCTTCTTCTACAATTGTAATGAAAACTGGAAATGGTAATCCAAAATTTAATACCTTAATGTTTGCTGTAATGAACTCTTCAATTCCAGCAGGACCATAAATCTCTAAACTCTCAGTCCTTTTTTGTAATGACATTGTTTGAAGAAGACCTAAAATTCCTAAACAATGATCTCCATGAAGATGAGTTACAAATATTTTCATTTTTTTATTCCAAGGTAGACCCGCCTTCAGATATGCAACTTGAGCTCCTTCTCCTGCATCAAACATCAAAACTTCGTTTTCGCGTACAAGGCAAATGCATGTTAAAGAGCGCTCAACTGTTGGTGCTGCAGCTGATGTTCCAAGATAAACTAATTTCATAATATTATTTTCATTTTAATGCATCAGAAATAACTTTTGACACGTCTACCTTTGCAGAATCTCCTGGTATTGTATTTGTGCTGATTATTTGAGACACTCCTGCATTTTTGATCTTTTTTGCAGCATTATTTACTAATAATGCATGAGTGCATGCAACAAAAACGCGTTTACATTTCTGTCTCTTCAAAAACTGAGTTGCCTTAATGATACTCCCTCCAGTACTTATCATATCATCAACTATGATTAGATCTCTATTTTTTACCACAACTTTTTCAGAAAGAATATTCACCTTTCCAGTTTTCCTATCTCTGTGTTTTTTTAATGCAATAGAACCAGTTTTTAAAAGACTTGCAAATTCTTTCGCTCTTTCCTGACCACCTAAATCAGGAGAAACTACAAGCGGGTCTTTCATTTTCATTTTCTTGAAATGTTTGACTAATCCTTCCATTGCAGAAACATTTTCTGATGAAATCTTTAGCTCTTTTAATGCCAATTTGCTGTGAATATCTACTGTTAGTACTTTTTTTACACCCGATGCTTTGAGTAATTTTCCAACTACACCGATAGTAATTATTTCTCCATCAAGAAATTCTCTGTCTTGTCTTGCATATCCCATGTATGGAATTACAGTATAGATTTTTGAAGAAAATTTTTGAACTTTTGAAACAATACTCAATAATTCTAAAAGATTTGTATCAACTGGTGGATAAGTTGATTGAACCACAACCACTATACTTTTTTTTGGAATGTGATTAATTGTTATTTTACTTTCTCCATCTGGGAATACTTTTCTCTCAGTTTTTACATATGGGGCTTTTAATCTTCTAGCGATCCTTTTTGCTAAATCTGATGATGCATCTCCCCCAATCACTGTGAACTTTACCATTAAATCAACGAATCAAAACGGATTCTTAAGTTTTCGTAAGATTGTTTTCTAGTCTAATCTCTTTTCTCTTGGCAAGATAGCTAACAACAGCAACTATCCCTACTCCAATAATTTCAACTCCAAGCCAGTCCAATCCAGCAAATTCTATTCTATCTAAAATGAATGGTGAGAATAGCGGGAAAGTTGTACTTGCATTAAATCCAACATCAGCAAGAAATATGTCAAATGCAATATGTGATAGTACGGCTCCAAATGCTACTGCAGCAATTCTTAGATCCTTTCCTCGAAGAACTATGAAAAAAACTATAGCCACTATAACTGCAAGTACAACCGAATGACTCATTCTTGAAACTAATTCTATATCTAAGAATTGAAGTAAATGATCTGCATCTAACAAAATTGCAAAACTTCCTCCAAGTATGATGTATCGTACACTTAAAGTTCCAAGTCCAATTATTGCTCCCCAAAAAATGTGCCCAACAACATGTTCAACAGTAATACCACTAACTTCCAATGGGTTTCCAATCACAAACGTATGCTCACTAGATGGGAATAACCCTCCAATAATCGAAAATCCAAATGAAATTCCGGCAAAAATTATTGAATTTTGTAAAATGAATTTAATGTGATCCTTCATTATTAAAAAGAAATTTCTGAATAAATTAATGATTACTATTCATCTGCAGATTCACCACGACCCAAATCACCCATGCCGTATTCATCCATCACTTCATCACGCTTTGAATCAAGTTGGTTAATCTCTTGTTCTTCACGTTTTTCATCACCTTGGTAAACAGTTCGAATTGGCCATGGAATTCTAATATCATATTTCTTAAATTCTTCATACATTATTAGACGCATATCACTTTTTGTCTTGAACTGTGCACCATAATCTCTAACGTAAACCCACATTGAAAAATCCAAAGATGAATCATTGAATTTATCAAATCTTACGACAGGTTGTGTAACATCTACATGAATATCCTTGTCACATCCACAACTTGGATTGTTTTCTTCAATGTATGGACATCTATTTTGTCTAACGAGATGTCTTCCTCTTGCATCTTTAGCTTCTATCATTGCACGTTTACCAACTTTAACTAGAATTGATGTAACTTGTCTTGGATTGTTCAAATATGAAACACCAACGTTTACCACTGCAGGAACAAGTTTGATTTCTTTTGTATAGTTGATAATTTCTGCACTAACTAGCTGTCGTGTAGGGATTATTGCAACTGATTCATTCAAACCATGACGAATGTATGTCACTCTTGGTGTAATTTTGTGTACATATCCATTGTATCCACTTTGTAATTGTATTCTATCTCCTTCTTTGACAACCTTATCTTTTCTGATAAGAATATATGAAAAGTAATTTTCTAATGTCTCTTTTAGTGCTAATCCTACCCCAAATGCAAGTCCACCTGTTGCAGTTGCCAAAACTATCAAATCTACTTCCCACCATGATACAACTCCAACTAGCACTCCGACAAAAATTAAAATTGGTAAAACTTGTTTTGCAGATTTTGGTACACCTTCTTTTTGTTTACGTGAGTATCCAGGTGGTTTATTTCCAGAGATTATTGATTCATAACCTGTATTCCTTTTCTGTTCTCTCCAAATATCTATAGGATAAATCTCCTCAGGTAATACGCCTGGAAATAATTTCCTTCCAGATATATTATTTCCAGTTATACAAGATTCAAAGTATAATTCATATTTTTTACGTTCAGATTTTTTCCACTTTTCATATGACTCCTTGACATTTTTTTCATAACTTCCAATCGGAGCTCCTCTTGATGTGCGAAAATTTTCCAAGTATTGAATGCCTTCTTCAGTTTGTAAGTAACCATTGAATTCTTCTTCTGTTAGATCATCTGGTTTTTGTTTTGGTGGAATCCACTTGTATAATTTATGAAATAAATCACCTTCATCATCCGGAAATCCTCTCATTTCTCGCCAAGCTTCAAAATCTTCACGCTCAAGACGTGAACTATCACGTTTTGTTAATGCTATTGGTACTAATTGTGAAATTGTATATCCTATCACCAAAATATTTAATGTGTTTAGCATCTTTGCAAAAACTTCACTAGGTGCTAATTCTCCTTCTATTTGCAAAACTGCAGATTCTTCATCAAATAATTCAAAAACTTGAATGTACATGTTTACAGATGAAATTAAAGCAATTGCCAAAAACGGTAAGATTATTTTTCTTGCAAATCTTGCAACGTGTGGTTTTGTGTGGTTAAATTTTTGTGTTTTAATCCAAAACGAAAATTTTCTATAAACTACACTAATTATGATAATTCCAATTATTAATCCAATTACAGCTAATTGCAAAGATACCGATGATGCGATCAATTGTGAAACTGTATCAAACTGACCAACTGAAATTTCACTAATTTCTTCTGCCATCTCTATATTTTTTGAGAATCCTAAACTTAAGTTAGTAGATTTGTCGTCAAGTTTTTAAAAAACTGTCAAATTTTTTTAAAATCGCCTTTCTAGGCACAATTTCTCTGTATGACGCAGATCCTAAAATTTAACAGAGGATTTACCTTAACTTTGTAATGGCACAGACTAATCAACAGGAATCTGCTTGGACGGTGGATTCTTCACCATCACTCCAATCAGTTACTCTTGCAAATCTAAGAAAAATTACACAAATTGAAAATTTCTCAGAAGAGCAAATTTTTGAGATGGAGGTAGTTGGAAATGTTCTTCCTTTCAAAGCAAACAACTACGTAATTGAGCAATTAATTGATTGGGATAATGTACCTGGAGATTCAATGTTCAATCTAACATTCCCACAAAAACACATGCTAAAAACAGAACATTATGACATGATGGCCTCTGTTTTGAAAAATGATCCTGATAGAAAACAAATCCAAGAAATGGCAAATAAAATTAGACTGGAATTGAATCCACATCCTGCAGGACAAATGGAACTAAATGTCCCAATGCTAAAAGATGGGACTAAACTTTATGGAATGCAACACAAATACAAAGAAACTACTCTCTTTTTCCCTAGTCAAGGACAAACCTGTCATGCATATTGTAGCTTCTGTTTTAGATGGCCACAATTTGTTGGTATGGATGAAATGAAATTTGCTATGAAAGAAGGCGATGATTTGGCACAATATGTAAGAGAACATCCAGAAATTTCTGATATTTTGTTTACTGGAGGAGATCCAATGATTATGAAAGCAAGTTTGTTTGCCACATATATTGATAAAATATTAGATGCTAACTTACCAAATCTTAAAACAATTAGAATTGGAACAAAGGCTCTATCTTACTGGCCATACAAATTCACTTCTGACAGTGATTCTGAAGAAACACTTGAAACATTTAGACGAATAAAATCAAAAGGAATCCACGTGGCACTTATGGGTCACTTTAATCATTTAGCAGAACTAAAAACTGATTCAGTCAAACTTGCAATTGAAAAGGTTCGTGAAACTGGTGTACAAATTAGAACTCAATCTCCACTTCTAACTAACATTAATGACGATGCAGACATGTGGGCTCAGATGTGGCAAAAACAAGTTGAACTTGGTTGTATTCCATACTACATGTTTGTTGTACGAGATACTGGTGCACAACATTACTTTGGTGTATCTCTAGTCAAAGCACATGAAATTTTCCAACAAGCAATTCAAAAAGTAAGTGGTTTGGCAAGAACAGTTAGAGGTCCAAGCATGTCGGCTACCCCTGGAAAGGTTCAGGTTGATGGTGTTGCTGAAATTAATGGAACTAAAGTTATTGTATTGAGAATGCTCCAGGGAAGAAATCCAGAGTGGGTAAATCGTCCATTCTTTGCAAAATATGATGAAAATGCAATCTGGCTTGACGATCTAAAACCGGCATTTGAAGACAAGTTCTTTTTTGAAGATGAATTAAAGCAAATTAAAGAACAAAAAATGAAAAACATGAATAGTTAAAATATGGATTTTATTGGTGATATGATATGAGAAAAGAATTTGTTGTTATGAGAATTGATGCAGCACCGGATGGTTCTCCATACGTTCTAGTTACTCTATCTCTAGCAAAAGACATGGCAGAGGGAAATCAACCTCCAAATCCATCTACAACAAATGTAATGGGATTTTCCAATATGGATGACATGATGAAAAATCTTAACAAAATGATAGCAGGTGGTGGAATGCCAGGTATGATGGGCGGTGCAGCACCAGGAACAACTTCTATCAAACTAGAGATGCATGAATACAAACAACTTGCATTATCTGTAGGAGATAAAGTAAGTCTGGATATCTCAAAGGTAGAATCTCTAGGCGTATAGATCTCTTTAAAAATCTAAAATTTCTATTATCTTCATGGGCGATAAATCCGACGAAATGGTTCAAAATTTAAAAATGGAATTAGATATTTACAAAGAAAAAATAAGATCCCTTTTCTCGAAATCAAAAAAGTAGAATATGAGTGCCAGTGAGTTTCTACGAAAAGAACATCAAGAAATAATGCGTCTTGAAAAAGTAATTACAAAATCATACAAAGCACTATACGATGGCGTAGACATTCCCTTTTCTGATATTGACAAGATTAATTTTCTAATTGCAGAATTTTTAGACTCTGTGCATTTTACAAGAGAAGAAGGATCATATTTTCCATGTGTTGCATCATATGATCATCTGAATAAAGAAATCCGTGCTTTATTAATTGAACATGAATTTAGTAGAAACATTGCGAAACAAATTTCAAAAAATCTTAAACTTTGGAAAAAAGGACAAGACAAACGAGAACCAGTTGCCAGATTCCTTAGAACATATTCCATATTCCTAATAGATCATATGCAAAAAGAAGAGCAGTTTTTTGAAAAAGCCGAAAAAGAGATTTTATCAAGAGAAGAGGAGCAGGAAATGTTTGAACAGTTCCAATCAATCTCTGCGATCACAGAAAAAGTAACCTCTCTTTTAGAAGATATCAATTATCTGGAATCTCAAGACTGGGCAAAATAACATTCTTAAACGGTAATTTCTCTGTCATTAACAATGGCCTTTTGTTTATGGATGACTGGATTACCTTGTTCAGGTAAAACTACCATAGTAAGAAAACTTGCTGAAACCATACCAAATCTAGCAATCTTAGACGGAGATGAACTAAGAGAATGGTTCTCACCAAAGGACTTTTCAAAAGAAGCAAGAGATGAGCACAACAGAAGAGTTGCTCACTTGTCAAAACTACTCCTAAAGCACAATGTTCCAATGGGCGTTTCACTAATTAGTCCATACAAGGAAAACCGTGCAAATGCAAAAGAGATCATCGGTGATGATACAAAATTCTTTGAAGTTTATGTCAATGCATCACTAGCACAATGTGAAGAGCGTGATGTCAAAGGAATGTATGCCAAAGCCCGCTCAGGAGAGATTAAGGGATTTACCGGAATCGACGACCCATATGAGGCACCAGATAACGCAGATTTAGTCCTAGATACTGAAAACAAATCACTTGATGAGAGTGCTGCTGAAGTATTAGAATTTTTGAAATCTAAGAATCTAATCTAGAAATAACATCTAATGCATCTTGATGAATTAATCCATTAGTTACCAATATCCCATTTTCATGATGCACCGCATCTGTGTTGTATGAAAATTCCTTGCCTGAAATATCGGTCATTTTGCCTCCAGCTTCAGAAATTATACAATTTGAGGCACAGGTATCCCATTGTTTCATCTTATTTGTGGTAGTTAGATAAATTTCAGCATCTCCAGATGCAATCTCAGTGACTTTTAATGAACTTCCAATACTTGTGACAACTGAAATCTCCATTTCATCTAACAACTTTTTCTCCTTTTCTGATAGATGATGTCTGCTAACTAGAGCATGACAATTTTGCATTTCCGACATCATACTAACTTCAATCTTCTCCCATTCTTCATTATGGCAAAATGCTCCTTTTCCAGATTCGGCCAAATACATCTTCTTTTTGATTGGCCAGTAAATTATGCCCAAAATTGATTTATGATTTTCTACTAACCCTACCATTATTGTAAACTCTCCTGTTCTGTTTACAAAATCAGTTGTTCCATCTAATGGATCAATTATCCAAACTTTTTCTTCAGTTAGTCTTTTTTTGTCATCAACATCTTCTTCAGATAATATTGCAATTCCTGTTTCTTCTAAAACCTCTTTGAGAATTTTATTACTTTCAATATCTGCTTGAGTTATTGGTGAATCATCATCTTTTTTCTCAGTTGAGAATTCTGTATTGTATACCTCAATAATTTTTTCGCCTGCTCTTACTCCCCCATCAAGAATTTTCTCTAATTCTGGTTGGCTTGAATTAAACGGTAATTCACTAATCATATTTTAAATCTCTATTTGCTAATTCTGGCTTTAGAGTCCATGCTACAGCTAAACCAACAAATGGAATAGATATCAATCCTGTCATTTGAACGATAATCAATAATTGTTGTTGTGCTACATCAGGCATTGTTATCAGCCATGGTAGTGGAAGTGATAAAATAAACCAAATTCCAACTAGAAGTCCAATTACCTCAATTTTCTGCTTTTTCTTAGGATTCATCTAATTACTCTGTGCTTTCATCAAATTTTAACCCTTAGAACTTTATTCCAAAAGTAACTCTTCTGTTTAGAACATAATTGATTGCACTTGCCACTGCAATTCCAATTACTGCTCCATACATGTGATAAAATGCACTACTCTCAACTAAAGTGACCGTAATTCCTAATTGTATAGCCATTCCAATTGCACTAACTATTAAAAATTTGACATACATGACAGAATTTCTCTGGTCTTTTACAAAACTACCAAATGTCCAATATCTATTGAAAAAGAAATTTGTAGTAATTGAAACTGAAATTGCTATAATTTGAGATGCGACATACCAAAATCCTCCAATATCTGTTAAAAGATACAATAATCCTAGATTTACTAGAACACCGGTTGCACCAACTATGTAAAATTGCACTGCATGTTTTGCAAATAATGATAATCTACCCTTCTTTTTCTCATCCTCTATGGTCATATCCCTCTTGAATGGACCTTCTATAATTAAGAAACTGATCAAATCAATTATAATTTTCAAAAAAGCCTAGTTTTTTTGTAAAAATTATCGATATATCTTAAATATGATGAAGACGTATAGACAATAATGCGGAAGGATGTAAATCCTATCGATTAGACCTGCGTGGTCCTGCAGAGCAGAAAATCAAGTAAGCACATTGTTGCTTCAAGTGAGGGAATCTCACATTGCTTTGCCGAAGGGCCACGCCCCCATTAATTTAGCCTAGATGCTTCTATCTACCTTCGATAAAGAGATGCTCACAGACCCTTCCAAATTTCCATCTCTCTGAATAGTGATTTCATAATTTGCATCTCCTTCTGTTTTTGGAAATTGGACAAATTTCTGACCAAGATATTCCCAGGTATAATATTTTGAGACACCTGTATCAACTAAACTTCGTTCCAAAATAAATTCCTCAGAAAAAATTTCTGTTTTAACAGGATCATCCGAGTAATATCTCTGATTTTCTGGAATCACCCAATCTATTATCAATCTGATTTTTTTAGGTGAATCTCCCATAGGAACAAATCCAAACTCGTACGTTCCTTCTTCTATTACTCCTAAATCCGTCATGATAGTTGTCTTACCATGAAACTCTTGTCCTGAAATTCGAAAATCCCATATTTCTCCACCTGAGCGTTGCTCATTTCCACCTGGATTCATTGATGCACCATATGCCATTGAAATTACAATTAATATTATGACCGCGCCTCCAACAATCACCATTTTATTCATAATCTAGGCATGAATTTCCCAGATTATAGTCATTTTGTTAATTCTAGTCATACAATTTCCATAATTTGTGAACCATTATTCACACCGGAAATTAATAACATATTTCAAAACAGTACGCATGGGAAGTTTCCAAGACAAATGGTCTGCTCCACAAAAGCAAAGTTTTGTAGATAAATTAGGTGATAC
>JABHJJ010000030.1 GCA_018691945.1 Candidatus Nitrosopelagicus sp.
CCAGCTCCGCCACCACCAAAGCCAGCTGAAACAGCTCCGCCACCACCAAAGCCAGCTGAAACAGCTCCGCCACCACCAAAGCCAGCAGAGAAAGCACCTCCAGCACCAGTTCCACTTCACGAAAGATTCCGTGAAATACCAACTGGAAACTGGAACACTCAAAAAATTGCTATCACTGGTTTTACTGCTCCTGGTAACAGATACTTTGGAAGTAGAGCTTTAGTAGCAGAAACCAATGTTACTCCATCTAACTGGAATGATCACAAAACAAAAATCACTGGATACACTGCTCCAGGAAATAAGTACTTTGCAACAAAACAAAGACTTGCATATCATCCAGAAGCCAAAAAATTCGGTACTTGGATTAACGATGCTCCGGCAAGTGGTCAAGCAAAGGCAGCTCCCCCACCTCCACCACCTCCACCACCACAGCAACAAACAAGTGGTCAAACAGCATCTAGTGGAAGTAGTGGTAAATCAAAACAAGAGCAACTTGAAGATTATGAAAAAGAATATCTTGTGCGTCTAGAACAACAAAAAGCTGATCAAGCAAAGGCAGCAGCAGATGAAGCAGCCGCAGCCGCAGCAGCCGCACAATCTTCTAAAGGTTCAATGCCAAAAGGCTGGACACCTTAAAACAACAACTTCTCTTCTTTTCTTTTATTTTTGAAAAGCTTCTAAAACTTCCTTTGAATGTCCTTTTGGTTTTACTTTAGGAAAGACTTTGAAAATTTTTCCCTTTTCGTTTACTAAAAATGTGCTACGATTAATTCCCATGAATTCTCTTCCCATAAATTTTTTTAATCCCCATACTCCAAACTGTTTTGAAACTTCTGTATCTATATCTGCAAGTAAGATGTAAGGTATATTCATTTTATCACAAAATTTTCTATGAGATGTTACGTCATCTTTACTAATTCCAACTATTTCTATTCCTGCTTTTTGAAATTTTTTATAATCTTTAGAAAACTCGTCTGCTTCTGTTGTACAACCTGGTGTAAAGTCCCTTGGATAGAAATAAACAACAAATTTTTTTCCTTTTAGTTGTGATGATTTGACTGTGTTACCATCTGCATCTTGTAATTGAAATTTTGGTACTGTTTTTCCTTCCTCGATCATATCATTCTCATTTTTTTTCCAGATAAATATTCTTTGAGTAAAAATTGACTAGTATCTTTTATATGGATATGAAATTCGAATTCGAATATGGTAAATCCACGAGCATGGCTTGCAGAGGCAATTGCAACATTCGGTCTCGTATTCTTTGGGCCATTATCTGTAATTCTTGCAGTAGTTGCATTTGGAGATGGATTATCTATTGAAGCGATAATTATGATATCTCTTGGACACGGTGGAGCCATTGCATTGATGGTTTATGCATTTGGACATGTTTCGGGAGCACACATCAATCCTGCAGTTACAATTCCTATGATAATTACAAAAAAAATTGGTCTAAAAGATGGAATTGGGTATATTTTATTCCAAATAATGGGTGCAGTAATTGCAACTCTATCTTTGAAAGCATTATTCCCAATAATCGGTGAAAAAGTATTATGGGGTGCACATGGTGGTCCAAGCGAATTACTAGGAAATAGTGTAATGTCTGGATTAGCAGTTGAAATAATCTTGACCTTCTTTTTGGTTGTCGTAATATTCATGACCGCAGTTCACAAAAAAGCACCAAAGAGCGTCTATGGTGCAGCAATAGGTGGAATGGTTTTCTTACTTCACTTAGTAGGTATACCATTAACAGGTGCATCAATGAATCCTGCACGATCTTTCTCTCCTGCAGTTGTATCTGGAGATGCAGGTTTATGGGAAGTTCAATGGCTATACTGGGTAGGACCAATTATTGGTGGTATAATTGCAGGTGTAATAATGAATTATCTGTATGTCAAACCAGCAGAAAAAGAAGCTTAACTATTTTCCAAACGTTTTTAACAATTTTTCAAATTAAGTTAATGGGTTCGTAGCTCAGCATGGATAGAGCGAGTGCTTGCGGAGCATTAGGCCGGGGGTTCGAATCCCTTCGGATCCGTTATTCTTTATCTTTTTTCGATTCATCTTTTTTTACTTTATCCCACATGTGCATATTTCCCCGTAACAAAAAAGATCCAACAATTATTGTAACAAATCCGACTATGACAAACATAAAACCTCTACCTATGATTCCAAATTTTGACATATTCTCATCTGGAATGCATTATTATTAAGACATATTTCTTAAAACAACATGCCAAAGCGTAAAGATGTTGCAATATGGATTGGAATAATTGGAGGAGGAATAGGATTCTTCTTTTTTTATGACGTTATGGTAGAATTAATGAGATAATTCACGAATTTAATTACCAGTATTCTAAATTCATCTTATGACTGAATTTGATGATGAGATAAGAAATTTTGTAAACTTTCAGAAATTAGGATATGTTGCAACAGTATCATCTGATGGTGCTCCAAATCTATCTCCAAAAGGAACAATTGTGATTCTTGATGACTCAAGATTAGTATTTGCAAACATTCGGTCTCCACAAACAGTTGAAAATCTCACAAAAAATTCTTCAATCGAAATTAACGTAATAGATCCTTTTTCCAGAATGGGTTACAGATTTAAAGGAATTGCCAACATTCTCTCTGATGGATCTGATTTCAAAAAAATTCTTGATTATTTTGAAAAAAAAGGAATTAAGAGTAAAATTTCTGATATAGTTGTAGTTGATGTAAAGTCATTTTCTAAAGTTACATCTCCTTCATATGATTTAGGTCTCAAAAAAGATGATCTAATAGAAAAATGGAAACAATACTATAATTAATTTTGTAATTTCTTTTTTGTTTCAGTATGTGCTTTTCTTTCCTTATCTAATAATTCTCTAATGACATCAAGTTCTTTCATTGTGTCTTGTAATCGTTTATTTGTTGTAGCGACAATTTGACTTGCTGCTTCCACCACACTCTTTGAATCATCACCCTCTTGATTTCTAATACCTGTTTTTTTCATTTCTACTAACCTTTTTTTCAAAACTTCCAATTCTTTCCTTCTTTGCTCTAATTCCTCATCAATCTTCTTTTTTTGGTTCTCCGAGTCTGAAAAAAACGGTGTATTTTCCTTAATTTTTTGTTCCAACTCTTCATTCCTTTCTTTATTCTTTGTAATGTCATCTTGAATATTTCTTAATGTGATTTTTGAATCGCTAATCTCTTTTGATATTTTATCAATATCTTGATTTTTTGATTTGAGAAAATTATTTGTCTCTGAATTTGATTTGGGGATTATGCTTGAGTGTAATTCCTTTTTCGATTGAATTATTTTTCCAACTATTTCGTCATATTCATTTTTTGATATCTGTATTTTCTCTAGAATTGTATTTAATCTCTCATTTTTCTCTCTAATTTCATTTTGTAAATTATCACATTCATTTTTTAC
>JABHJJ010000004.1 GCA_018691945.1 Candidatus Nitrosopelagicus sp.
ACCAACAATAACTTTGAGACCTGAATCTTTCATGTTATTTGCTTGTGCATCTCCTTGAATTCCATATCCAATTACTGCAATAGTTTGATCTTTGATAGGGTCAAGACTGATGTCTGCGTCTTTCCATGTCTTTGCCATTAAATACATTCAAAAATATGCAAATATAATCCTATGAGAATTAAAAAAAGTTCGTGAGTATGTGGCGCTCACAATAGTTCTAGTATCTTAATTTACGCTTATAGGAAATTAAAGTATACTAAATATGATCCAACTAAACCAAGTCCTCCTATTGCTGCAACTAACATCATTTTATCCAACCAATCCACCTCCTCAAATTCGCTTTCCTTTAGCTTGATAAGTTCTAATTTTATGGAATACATTATGAGATGAAAATACTGCAATTCCAGCAATCACCACACCAAGAAAGTTTCTAAGTGTCATGTAGATATCTGGTTCTTGTGCAATCAATGACATATCAAAAATAACATAGAAATTATCAAATAGCCAAAATGCTATTGTAACCCATGATAGTATGCCTGCAATAAGATATCCAAGTCTAGTCTTTTGCATGACAAATAATATTCCAAATCCAATTGCCACAAACCAAACTATTGATCCAATCAACCAAGAAATTTCAAAAACATCTAGTCGATTATCTAACCAATAATATGTAGTTCCTATTATTGCCATCATAATTAGAGAGACAGATAGGATCTTTTGGTTAATGGGGAACCCCATTTTTTCAGAAAATTTGTAACCCTTATTTGCCTCCTCAATCTTGATCATGTCCTCCTGCGCAATTATGATAGATTCATGAAGTGATTTTAACTCAAAATCAATGTATTTTTTAATAGAATCATCATGAACTATAGAATCATGAATTAAGCTTTCAACCAACGGTCTTGCAAGTGAAGCCTTCACAGGAGTTATCAAATCAATCCAGTATGACGATAGTTTTGTTGTCAAAAATGGAATTTGTAATACAAACAAATTTCTATTAAGAATCGCAGAATAGATACGCATCATCTGTTCATAATTTACTTTTTCAGGGCCTCCAATATCAAATGTTTTTCCTGTAGTCTCCTTTTTCTCCATGCATTTTACAAGATATTCAACTACATCGCTCAAGCAAATTGGCTGTGCAAGTGATTTTACCCATTTTGGGCATACCATCACACGTAATCTTTCTACTAAATACCGCAACATTGCAAAAGAGCCACCTTGTGCACCTATGATGATTGATGCACGCAATTGTGTAACTGGAATATCCCCCGATGATAAAATATCACCAACTGTTTTTCTACTCTTCATATGACGTGAGAGATCTAAACCATCATTTACTAATCCTCCTAGATAGATTATTCTCTTTACACCTGCTTTTGTTGCCGCGTTTAGAAAATTTTTTGCCTGTAAACTTTCACGTTTATCAAAATTCTCCCACTCTTTTTTATCACCCTCCATTGAATGAAGAAGATAGTATGCAACCTCAACTCCATCTAGCGCATTTTCAAGATCGTTTTCTACTAGTGCATCTGCCTGGATGTATTTTATTCCTGGTTTATCTGAAAGTTTTCGTCTTGACATTGCTTTGACAGTATAGCCAGAAGAAGTTAATCGTGTCAATAGTTTACTTCCAATAAATCCAGTCACACCTGTTACTAGAATTGAATATGGTTTTGTCCCAACAATTTCCATATTCTCTAGTTTTTGAACTGAAGCAATAGTCATTTAGTAGCCACCTTTAGTGAACTCATATTCCTTTTTGTTAAAATCAAATGTAGTGACTAAGACATCACCCATTGCATCTAATGCTACCTGTAAGATGTCTGGTAAAACAGAGAAGAATCCTCTAAACTTTCCAATTCCATATTCTTCTGCAATCAATCCAATTGGACCGTCTGGTCCTCTTGTTACTACTGCCCAAACTGTAGCTAGTGGTGTTCCTACACAGCTAAGTACTTGAACAGTTTCTGGTAATGTTTGTGCCAAATGTGGATTGTTAAAATCTCCAATAATCCACGTTCTTGGTAATCTTTTCATCATTTTCATGTATCTGTCTTTTACAAACTCGTATCGTTTTTCTGATTCAAATGATGCAAGAAGTGGAGAATTATGTTTTGATGCATAGTTTTCAATCATTATACTCAATGCAAAAAGATCTGATCGATCTGCAGTGAAATTTAGGTATCCTCCGTCCTGGAAATCTTGAAAATTCCATCTGGTAAAAATATCTTCACCCTGTTTTGGGATATCTTTCTTTTCAGGAAATTTGTTAAAGACAGTTTCAACTAAACTATCATTGATTAAACCCATTATGCAATACTCCCTGTTTGTATTCTTTTTCTGCCTCTTGCTCTTGTGCGTAAAATCATTCTACAACATGGACATCGTACTTCTTCTGTGTCAATCCAGATTTCACACCAACTACATCTTTTCAATCCAAACTGATACTTTAGTGCATTAGGAATTTTGTTGATGCTTAATTTATTACAAATGCCTTTACATGATGCGCCCATAATATTTCCTCTTAGTAATGTGCCGCGTTAGCGTACCCGATGATCTTAGTCACCTTTTCATGATTTGCAATTTCTAAAATTTTATCAACTGACATTTTTCCAGAAACAACTAGTTTAGTTTTAACCCATCTGTGAACTGAGGTGGTTACTGCATAATTCTCACTAATCTGGTATTTTGGAATATTGATGTCTACATCATCAGTGAAATCGATTTCCATATGAACATGTGGTGATTCACCATCAAACATTTTTTCTAATCTCATTGCTTTTAGTAGCAAAATCGGTTCCACTTTTGGTGCTATTTTTATCATATCAGCAATGAAACTTTCGTAAAGCGATTGGATTGTTTGAACATCGGAGTCCATTAAGATATTCCTCCTAATTGACCTCGTTTGTTACTACCAGAATTTACCAATTCTCTCCACCTTTTGATAATCTTCGTGTGTAATGCATCCAGCCATGAATCCCATGATTACTCCAAATATTATATGGAGCATCAATGCGTTGATGTAGATTTTGTCGCTGTTGAACAACAATGTTGCTAATGCTTTTTGCTCTTCTAAATCAAATTGAGATACATCAGTAATTATCAATTCTACCTCCATCATCGGAGTCATTACAAACATGTGAATTGGTAAAAATGCCAAAGTGAAAACTATGAGACCAGTTAGTACTCCAGTGATTATTGCCTTTGGGACAGTCACCAATCTGAAGAATCTCCAAATGTTTGAGGCCAATAAGTACATGGAACCAATCAATGCTGCAACAGCCATGTGAGCAATGAAGCCCATAGCTATTGCCAATCCTTCATCCACACCCATTGTAAAACCGATAGTTTTGTAGAATGTTCCTGCCGGGATATCTAGCATTTGATCAATTGCAAAGAATGATGAGAATAATGCAAAGCCACCCATTAGTCCTGCGCCCATCCCACCTTTGATTAAACCTAATTTTGTTGGAAGTTGCTGTGTAGACATGAATAACACCTAATCCTCATCACAATTTGGTGAATTATCACCAATTGCCCCCTGTAGTACATTTTGTATCTGTAAATGTTTTGCCATACAGAATTTTAATCCTTGAGTGGTATGTTCATTTAATAATTTTTCGCAAAAAACACAATTTACTTTTGCTTGTTTTTCCATATGCAATCAATGTATTTTTATTTATAATGCGTGATGAAGCTAGATAAGCACCAAAACACTCACCATGGTGAGTGTTAAATTAAAAGCAATTTGGATCTGAAGGAGGTTGTGAATCTTACTAAAGTAGATGAATATTTAGAGAAACTTGACCATACACATATTGTTCTTTTTCATGAAGGTGGAAAGGAAAAACGTGAAACGGAATATGGATTTATTGAGAAAGGTTTGAAAAAGAACCAACATTGTTTCTATACCACCCAAAACCCACAACAAGTACTTGATGAGATGAAAGAATTTGGAATTGATGTAGATGCAAAAAGCAATCTTATCCATCTGGTAAAAATTCCTGATGAGTTTGAGAATTACTCAAAAATGATACTAGATGAAGTGGCTACTTTGCCTTCGGAGTCTGAAATACGAGTTATATCCACACATAATTTTGATTTTGACGACGAAGAAAAAACTGATAGAATGGCTGAAATTGAACAGTGTGTAGATGATGATTTTGCGAATATTAATGGGAATTTTGTCTGCTCCTTCCAAGTTAATCAGGTAAATGAGAAACTCCGTTCAAGATTTCTTAATCAATTACTTGATTCACACAAGGCAGTCATTTTTCTTAGAAATGAGAAAGGCTCTGACATGTTCATGTTGCC
>JABHJJ010000031.1 GCA_018691945.1 Candidatus Nitrosopelagicus sp.
GCATCGAAGATTATAGAAAATTATAAATTGATTTATGCAGAAGATGCCGTACATGAAGAAGCATTTGATGACATGGCAGAGATAACAAAAAAATTTCCTAACTCAATGATCACAGGAGATGACTTAACTGTAACAAATAATGAAATTCTTACAAAAGCAGTTGAGGTAAAATCTTGTAATGCAGCAATTCTAAAGGTAAATCAGGCAGGAAGTCTATATGATGCATTAGAATTTGCCAAGGTTGCGGATGATAATAATATTAAATTAATCACATCACATCGCTCAGGAGAATCTAGCGATTCACATATTTCACATATTGGAATTGGAACTGGTTCAAAACTACTCAAAGTAGGAATTGTCGGAGGAGAAAGAGTAGAAAAAGTGAATGAATTGATTCGTATTTCAGAGCATGATTTAATACATGGCATGATTGACTTTTAAAAATCGCAATGAGCCAACAAACAGAAATAACTGATCTAAAAAAGAAAGTTTTAGCAACTGGAATTCGTGTTGGAACAGACATGAAGACTAAATCAATGCGTCCATTTATCACATCAGCAAGTCCTGAAGGACTTTACATGATAGATATCGATATAACATTAGCGAAAATCAAAAGTGCTGCAAAATTTGCAACAAGATTTGATATGAAAAAGGTAATCGTATGTTCTGGAAAAGAATATGCAACAACTCCAATTGAAAAATTTACTGAATTAACTGGGGCAATACAAATGCTTAGAAGATTTATGCCAGGAACACTAACAAATCCATCATTACCATACTTCATAGAACCACATCTCATAATAATTTCAGACCCAGAAGTGGATGGACAAGCAATCATTGAGGCAACAAATGCAGGAATTCCAGTTATTGGTATTTCAAATACAAATAACATTACATCAAACCTAGATTTGATAATTCCAGGAAATAACAGAGGACGTAAAGCATTAGCAACAATATACTGGCTATTAGCAAGAGAAATTTTAATTCAGAAAGGGGAACTCAAAGAGGATCAAGACATGAAATATGAAATTGATGACTTTGAGACCAAAATAGAAGAAGAATTATAGAAGTTTTCTTCAAAATAACTATTTGACTTCAATAGCTAAAGCACCTGGAAAAATTATTCTTTTTGGAGAGCATTTTGTTGTTCATGGAAATAGAGCAATTCTGGGTGCCATTGATAAATTTGCAACCGTAACTTCAGAAAAAACAAATACAGATAATATTCTAATCTCATCCTCACTAGGACAATCATCAATACAAAAAGACCAAGAAGTAAATAAAGTTGAAAAAAAGTTTAGGCCATTTTTTTATATTGCAAAACAAGTAATTTTAAAAAATAATTTTGAGAAAGGAATCAGTATAAAAATTGAATCAGATATTCCAATTGGGGCGGGATTAGGTTCATCATCTGCATGTTGTGTTGCAGCTGCAGCATCAATTTTAAATTTATTTGAAGAATCAAATGAAAAAGAGATTCTAGAATTATCTATTCAAGCAGAAAAAACAATATTTCCAAATTCATCTGGAGCAGATTGTACCGTTTCAGTACATGGAGGAATAATTGAGTATCAAAAAGAAGAAGGATTTACAAAGATTAGTATAGAAAATGAATTAAATTTTATGATAATTGATTCAGAACAAGTTCATGCAACAGATAAAGTAGTCGAACAAGTAAAAAAATTCAAAGAAGAAAATAGTAATGTATTTTCAGAATTGTGTTCAGAAGAAGAACGATTGATTACAAAAGCACTTGATAGTATAAAAAATAATGATTTACAAACTATCGGAAAATGTATGGCACAGAATCAAATGTACTTAGAACAGATTGGAGTTTCTAATGACAGATTGTTATCAATAACAAAAGAGATTGAAAAAATAACATTTGGTGCAAAAATTACAGGAGCAGGTGATGGAGGATGTATCATAGCATTAACGGAAAAAGATAATGATCTTTCAGAATATGTAAACACTACAAAATATCAAACTCATCAAGTATCAATACAAAAGATAGGAATGCAGGTTTTTAACACCTAGGATTAATGTAAAAATATGATCTTAATCAAACTTGGAGGCTCTATTATAACAAATAAGCAAAAACCACTTTCACCAAGAAAAAAAACTATCGATAGTATTTTAAAAGAAATAGGAAAAATCAAGGAACCAGTAATAATTGTACACGGAGGAGGCTCATACGGACATTATTGGTC
Source organism: Candidatus Nitrosopelagicus sp. (assembly GCA_018691945.1). GTDB lineage: Archaea > Thermoproteota > Nitrososphaeria > Nitrososphaerales > Nitrosopumilaceae > Nitrosopelagicus. The sequence goes on from JABHJJ010000031.1 coordinate 2,211, forward strand.
TGTCAAATATGACATGCATACAAAACCTGCAAAAACTAGTCCAAAAGGAGTTGCAATTGTTAAAAATTCAATGGTCGAATTAAATAAAATAATTCTAGATAGTGCGGTAAAAAATAAAATCAATTCGTACTGTTTGCCACCAACAGATTTTATGAATGGAAATAAAGCAATCAAGAATAAAATCCTAACAATAAATGATATTTCAAAATCAGGATTAACACCAATAACATTCGGAGATGCATTATGGTTTGGTCAGAAAAAATCATATATTTTATCAGGAGATGTGATAATGACTACAATTGGAAATATTCTAAAACCAAGACTTTCACTTTTTGTACTTGATGTGGATGGAGTTTATTCAGATTTGAAAACAAAGAAATTGATTTATGATTTTAAAAAAGAGAAACCAGAAATTAAAAATAATAAAATGGATGTAACTGGTGGAATGACTAGAAAAATTACTGAAGCAAATAAGATGGCAAAGGCAGGATTGAAAGTATTTTTTGTAAATGGCAATAAACCAAAGAGAATTACAGATGCAGTTTCAGGAAAGAGATTTGAAGGGACATTATTTAGGAAATAATCATGGATGAATTTGTAATTTTAGTTGATGGAAATGATAATCCTATTGGAAAAGAAGAAAAAGTAAAGTGTCATCTCCCAGATGGTAAACTTCACAGAGCATTTACAGCATTAATTTTCAACAAAGAAGGAAAATTACTTTTAACAAAAAGAAGTGATTCAAAAATGCTTTGGCCTGGAGACTGGGATGGAACTGTTGCCAGTCATCCTAGAGAAGGTGAAACATACGTATCATCTGCAGAACGTAGAATGCCTGAAGAGATTGGAATAACATGTAAAATGAATTACATTAACAAATTCGAATATCATGTTCCATACAAGGATGTAGGTTCAGAAAATGAGGTTTGTGGAACATTGTTAGGAGTTGTGGATGATTTTAAAGAAACATCATTAATCAAAGATGAAATTTCTGCAATAAAATGGATTTCACCTGATGAATTAAAAACAGAACTTGAGAATAATAGAGACATCTACTGTCCATGGATGATTATCGCATTGTACTATCTTAATGATTGTGACCCAGAAACAAAGAATAGATTTTCTCCATTGATTTCAGATTGGACAAAAAGTGAATTAAAGCAAAATTATGAAAAAGCAATTAAACATTACATTCCTGAAAATAATTGGAGATTGGTAAATTGAATCCATCAGAATCAATAAAGAAGAATGCTACATTTGTAAATAAATTTTTGAAAAAAGAATTGAAGGGAAATCCAAAACAATTGTACGATGCTGCAGCACACCTCATAATTCATGGTGGTAAAAGACTAAGACCATATCTAGTCTTGAAAAGTTGTAAAGTGTTAGGTGGAAAACAAGCAGATGCGATAGCTGCTGCTAGTTCTGTAGAAATGATTCATAATTTTACACTGGTACATGATGACATTATGGATAATGATGAAATGAGACATGGCGTTCCAACTACTCATAATAAATTTGATATGCCATTAGCAATTTTGGCTGGAGATGTATTATACTCAAAGGCATACCATACAATTTCATCAAAATCAAAACTTTCTCCGAATTATACTACTCAATTAGTTACTAAACTATCAAAAGCATGCGTAGAAATTTGTGAGGGTCAGGTGGATGATGTAAAACTTGCAGAAAATAAAAGAATTCCAACTGAACAAGAATATATCAAGATGATTGAGAAAAAAACTGCGGTTCTTTTTGAAGTATCATGTGCAATGGGCGCAATTTGTGCAAAGAGAAAAGAAAAAGATGTAAAGAATTTATCAATATTTGGGCGTAATCTGGGAATTGCTTTTCAAATAACAGATGATTTAATTGGAATTATGGGAGATAGTAAAGTAACAAAAAAACCGGTTGGAAATGATATCCGTGAAGGTAAAAAATCACTACCAATTCTTTTAGCAATAAGAAAGGCAAGAGGTAAAGACAAACAGAAAATTATGAAAGTTTTTGGTAAATCAAACGCTGCAAAAAAAGATGTTCAAACTGCAGTGAATATAATTCGTTCTTTAGGAATTGAAGAGGAAGTACGTAAAAAAGCACTGCAATATGCAACAAAAGCAACAAGATCACTTGATAGTTATTCAGGAAGTGACAAAAAGGAAATGGTATGTCTTTTAGATTTTGTAGTAAAACGAAGTCTTTAACATAATTTCTTAAAGTTCTAAATTTTCAACATCAATGATAAATTGTTTTACACATTCACGTGTTTGACTAATGGTATGATCTCCCATTTCTTTTTCACAGATAGGACAAATTGTTTTAGTCATAGAAGCATAAGCAACAGGGTTTTTAGATTCTTTGACAAATTTCCAAAGACATTTTTCAATTTTATCTTTATCATGATCTCGCATATGCTCCTTGCATATTGGACATGGAGTTTTTATCATGCTGCTTTAGGTGAGAAACCAGCTGTTTTAACAATTCCAGTAGACTTGATTATCAAAGAGGCTATCAAAATTCCAATTGCAAGTAGAACAATACACCCAGAAGGTTCTATTCCAAATGGAATTGCTATGATTATACCTATAACAACTGAAAATAGTGAAAAACATGTAGATAGCGTAATGGTTTGTCTAAAAGAACGACCGAAAAGCATAGCAGAGACATTTGGAATGACAAATAATGCAGATACAAGCAATACGCCAACTAATTGCATAGATGTAACAGCAGCCACCCCAGACATTCCAATTAGTAAGTAATTGATCTTTTCAACAGGTATTCCAGATACTTTAGCTTGTTCTTCAGAAAATGTAGCATAAAGTAGTTTCTTGTAGATTATTCTTAGAATAATCAAGATAATTACACATAGAATGAGAATTGTTATTACATTTTCTTGCGTGATTTGCAAAATTGAGCCAAATAGAAATTCTTCCATATCATGGGCGTGTTTCATTTCACGGAAATCATCCATATCGTGTTCATCATGAGATTCTTCATCATGAGATTCTTCATCATGAGATTCTTCATCATGAGATTCTTCATCATGAGATTCTTCATCATGAGATTCTTCATCATGAGATTCTTCATCATGAGATTCTTCA
>JABHJJ010000032.1 GCA_018691945.1 Candidatus Nitrosopelagicus sp.
ACTAGTGGTGTTGGTAAAACATCCATCACAAGTGCAATTATCTTTGGTTTGAAAAAAAGAGGTTACTCAGTTCAACCATTCAAAGTTGGACCTGACTACATTGATCCAAGTTACTTAACTTCTATTTCAAAAAATGAAACTAGAAATTTAGATGTCTGGTTAATGGGTAAGCAAGAACTAATTCAAAGCTTTACAAGAAATTCAAAATCTGATATCTCGATAATTGAAGGTGTGATGGGTTATTATGATGGATTTGGGGGAAAAACAAATTTTGCAAGTACACATCATGTTGCAACATTACTAGATTCTCCTGTGATTTTAATATTAGATGCAAGTAAAACCTCCCGTTCAATTGCAGCAACTGCATTAGGTTTCACAAAATTTCATAAAAATTCACGAATATCAGGAATCATTCTTAATAAAATTGGCAGTAAAAAACATGAAATTCTATGTAGAACTGCATTACAACATCTCAAAATTCCAATAATTGGGGTTATCCCAAAAAATGCATCAATAAATCTAGAATCAAGACATCTAGGATTAGTTCCTATTGCAGAACAAAAAATTCTTCATGCAAAAATTAGACAAATTTCAAAAGAAATCTATGATTATCTTGATTTCACCCTAATTGAAAAAATATGCAAAAAAACATCTCCCATAAACAGAACAAAACTAATCAAAACTAAAAAACCAAAAATTTCTATAGCTATTGGTCTTGATAGTTCATTTAATTTCTATTATCATGATAATATTGAAGCGTTGAGACGTGAAGGCGCAAAAATAAAATTCTTCAGTCCGATTAATGATAAAAAAATACCAAACTGTGATTTAATTTATCTAGGCGGTGGCTTTCCTGAAGTTTTAGCTTCTTCTCTTGAAAAAAACACATCAATGAAAAAATCAATAAAAAAGCATGCTGAAAATTCCACTCCAATTTATGCTGAATGTGGTGGATTGATGTATCTCACAAATTCAATTACTTATGGAAAGAAAAAGTCCAAAATGGTTGGTCTATTTGATGTAGATACAATTATGACCAAAAAAATGACATTAAATTACACTGAAGGGAAAATTAATTCAAATTGTTTAATATCCTCACCACAAAATTTCCGTGCACACGAATTTCATTATTCAAAAATAATCAACATACAAAAAGATGCAAGATTCCTTTACGATCTAAAAGTAGGCGAAGGAATCTCATCACACAAAGATGCATTAACTGAATATGATACTATGGCATCATACTGTCATCTTTATTTTGATAGTGCAAAATTTGCTTCAAAATTAATTGAAAATTCTCTGAAAATCTAGTTACTTCCTTGTCTTAACAATTTGTATAATGCATTAATTATTGCAGATGCACAGGGGCTTCCTCCTTTACGACCAATATTTGTAATAAATGGCATGTCCATCTTTGATAACTCATCTTTTGATTCCACTGCAGAAACAAATCCAACTGGAATTCCAACAACAAGCGCTGGTTTTACTAATCCTTCTCTAAACATCTCCATTACTTCTAAAAGTGCTGTTGGAGCATTTCCTACAACAACAATCCCTCCATTGATCTCTTTTTCAGCCACTCTCATAGACATTTGTGCTCTTGTCTTTCCTGCTTTTTTTGCTGATTTCATTAATACTGGATCTGAAATGTTACAGATCAAATTATTTCCAAAATCTTTTGGGTTCTGTTTATTCATCAATCCTATTACTCCATTAACATCTGCAACTATACTACATCCATTTTTTAGTGCATTAATTCCATTTGAAATTGCATCTTTGTGAAATAGAAGCCTATTTTCTCCAGCAAAATCAAAATCTGCAGTTGAATGAATTATTCTTCTAACAATTGGCCATTCCGTCTCATTATATGAATGGGAACCAATTTCACTTTCAATGATTTGCATACTTTCATCTTCTATCTCTTGACCCTTTCTAGTTTGCATTTTCTACCTCTCTTGCTCTTTCTAAAATTAAATCAATCATTTTTTCATCTGCGCCCAAGTGTTTCGTAACAAATGTTTTCTTTAAATTTGCATTGTCTAATGCTGGTAAAAGATCATTATTGACATCTATCTTCACATGGGCACCTTCATGTAAAAAGTAAAAAACAATAATCAAAACTTCTGGGTTATTCTTTTCACATGCTTGTATTCCTTCTTCTATCGTTGGTCCTTCAATTTCCAAATAGCATCTACTAACATTTCTATAAGATGGCTTTAGCTCATCTACAATATAATCAATTGAATAACCTGAATTTGGGTCCTTACTTCCATGTCCGATAATCAGAACATCTACATCTTCTTTTGGAATATCTACTGAATTTTCTTTTAATGTGGTGGTTACTCTATTATCTACTAAATCTACTAATGTCTTATGCATAGTCATTGGTTTTGAAACTAAAAATTTGATCTTTGTATCTTTTTGATATTTCATTGCGTCAGCTACTGCAATTTTCACTTTTCTTCCTGGATATAGAAAATATGGAATTATTGTCATTTCATCAACATCTTTTTTCAAACATTTTTCCATTCCATCTTCAATAAATGGTGGAACAACTTCTAAAAAGCAAAACTCTGTAAAATCATAATTTCCTTTTTGTTTCACTTTCTCACAAATAATTTCTAACTCTTCACCAGCTTCTCTTTCTCTACTACCTCTATCGATTATCATTAATCCTCTTTTCATTGCATAATCCTTGCTATAGCTACTGTTAGGTTAGGAGGAAATTTTTGTTTTTCAACTATTAACTTGCCTCTTGATGATTTTATTGCTGCAGCTTCTGATACACTTGCAGTTCCTTCAAATGCTTGAACTGATTCTGAAGGATTTGGTGCTGTGATTGTTGCTAATTCTGCTCTATCGATGTATTCTATTGGTATGTTCATCTCTTTACCCAATTCAATCAACCCTGCCACATCTTTTTCTTTTTTAATAGATACAAACCTAGCTATTTGTTTTTGTTTTAATCCAAATTTTTCCAAAGTCTCATTCACTCCATTCAAAATAGTTTCTTTAGGTGTATCCCAATGTAATCCTATCCCTACAACTAAATTCGGAACTCGGTATACCACCGAATCTCTCAATACATTCTCGTCATCAATTTGATCATTTGTAATTATCAAATATCCTTTAGAATCAGAACTCTTCAAATCTTCTATATTTGAAAAAAATGTAATATTTTCTGGGAGTTTACCTTTCCACCACTCCTTATGACCTATGTTTTGAAAAATTCCAATTTTCTCTTTGTTAACCATGAACGCACTAATTCTAGTTACATTACTATCATCATCAATTTTCCAACCAAATTCTTTTCCAACAAGATCAACTGCAATAGTTTTGTTAACATCTGCAGCAGTAGTGATAACTGAAGTAGATCCTATTTTCTCTGCAATTTTGTTTGAAAGCTCATTTGCTCCTCCTAAATGTCCTGATAATACACTAATTACAAAATTTGCATTATCGTCAATTACAATTACAGCAGGGTCTGTTTTTTTATCTTTGATATGTGGTGCTAGTAATCTAATGACTGCACCTAACGAAAATAAACAAACTACACCCTCATTACTTTTGAATAAATCAACAATCTTCTGAGTTGTGGATTCATCATACCATTGAATTTTTTCATTATTATCTGAAAATTTTATTGGAGCAAATATCTCAAAATCAGAAAAATGTTCTTTTATTCTCAAACTCATTTTAATCCCATTTTTTGTGATTGCTAGAACAGCTATTTTCTTCATATTGTTAAAAATTCAGAATTAATTAAATGCCTTACTCTTTTTTATCTCTAGATAAGACCTTTCCATCAAAATCAAAGAGTATTACCTCTACTGGAATTTTCTCTTCAGAGTGTTGTCTCATCTGATTGCATGCTTCTTTTGTAACTTCATCAAAAAATCTATCTACTTTATCTTCTATAATGATCTCTTGAACATTTCTTGCTGTATTTGCACCTAGAATTTTACTAATTGTGTCTGATTTTGCATCGCATCTCTTTGCAAGTTCTGAAAGAAATTTCATGTCTACCTTTCCACCTTTTACATGAGTTTGTTTTACACCTGCTGCCATTTTTGCTAATTTACCAATAAATCCTGCAACATATGCTTTCTTCAATCCTTGTTTTGCACATTGCTTAATTGTATAACCTGAAAAATCACCCATTTGAATAAATGAATGATCTGGCAATTCTATAATTGCTCTTGCAAAATCCTCACTTCTTCCTCCAGTTGTTAAAACTACATTATCATCATTCATAGAACTTACAACCGCAATTTGTTGTCGTATAGCTGCAGCAAACGATGCAGTTGAATATGGAATTACAATTCCACTAGTTCCTAAAATAGAAATTCCTCCCATGATTCCAATTCTTGGATTATCTGTTTTTGGTCCAAGTTCTTTTCCATTTGGTACAGACACTTTTATCATAATGCCATTTTTTTCAAGTATCTCTTTACTTATCTCTGTAACATTTTCCAAAATCATTTTTTTTGGTGTAGGATTTATCGCTGCACTTCCAATCTCTAATCCTAATCCTGGTTTAGTAACTCGTCCAACACCTTCTCCACCATCAATCTCAATTTTCCCAATGTTATTTGTTAATTCAACATATACAAAAATTTCTGCACCATGAGTAACATCTGGATCATCTCCACCATCTTTTATCACAGAACATGTTGCTGAATTTTCAGTAAATTCACACGAATTAATTTGAATATCTAATTTAGAACGTTTTGGCAAAATGATATCTGTCTGTTCAATCTTTTTTTGATTAATAATTGATAAAACACAAGCTTTTGATGATGCAGTTGCACAACTTCCAGTTGTAAACCCTGTACGTAACTTTGTTTTTGTTTCTATATCCACGTGAAATTTTTAATTTTTTACGTAATAACTTTTGTTAAAAGTGAAGAATTTCATTGAGAATGATCCATAATGCAACAACTCCTAATCCTCCATAAAGCAAAAAATGTGTTGTTTTTTGTGATATTGGTTTTTCCCTATTATGCGTCTCTTGATTATAATCTCCCCCAAATTTTTGATTTTCTTGCCTTAATTCCTCAAAATCAAATCTCATTTCATCTCCCATCTTTTCTCCTTGTGCTTTCCAAAAATTCTGGTAATCCTCACCTGACACATGTTCATCTTTATTTGATTGCTTCTTTCTGTGAGATTTTAGATATTGATATGCTTCTGTAATCTCTTTGAATCTTTCCCCGTCATTATTTCCTGTATTTTTATCTGGATGGTATTGCAATGACAATTTTCTATAGGCTTGTTTTATCTCCTTATGACTAGAATCTTTACTTACTCCTAAAATCTCTCTACATTCTTGTGTTTTCTTGCCAAATTTTACATGAATTTTTGTTGTCATCTATCTTTGTTTGGATATCTTTAAAATAAAATATTTTATCACTTCATCATGTCTGCCAAAATGATTACTCATGTAGCTATCTCTGGCGCAAAGGGGTTTGTAGGAAAAAACCTAAGAAATTTCTTATCCAAAAATAATATACGTACGATATCCATATCTCGAAATCATTTTAAGAAAAATCAGTTTCCATCATTAAACAATACATCTCATTTTGTACATCTTGCTGGAATTGGTTCAGAATCTATCGATCAAAAATTTGAAAAAGCCAACATCGAAACAACAAAAACTGTAATTAATTTATGTAAACAAAATAACATAAAAAATATAATTTATCTTAGTGGACTTGGAGTTTCTAAAAAGTCACGTTCTTCTTATTTTATTTCTAAATTTAATGCTGAACAATTAATAAAAAAATCTGGACTGCGATATACAATTTTCCGTCCATCATATATTATAGGAAATGATGATTATCTGACAAAAAATATTACAAAACAAATATCCAAAA
>JABHJJ010000033.1 GCA_018691945.1 Candidatus Nitrosopelagicus sp.
GAGTTCATTCTCGCTCTCCCTCACTTTGAGGCTGTCACTGTCGACCTTTGCAGTCGTCTCAAAACCTTTCTCGGCCAACTTCTGCGTCCAGTTGAAGGTGTCTTTATCGAGGGCGAGCGCTTGTTCAGTCGTTCCAATGTCAAGCTCAGCAGTGCGCAACTGCTGGTCGCGATCGAGCTCATCAAATTTTTCCAAATCAACATAACTTGCTCCCAAATTTACCCAACATGCTGAATTTTTTTTATCTGTCGCTAGTAATTTTTTATATTCTTCTATAGCCTTTTCATATTGTTCTAACTGAGAATATGCATTTGCTTTATAATATTGGGATTGACGTGTCCAATAACTTGAACCTACAGTAATGTAATTTACTCTATCAAAACTCTCTATAGCAGATTCATAATCATCCATAAAACCAGACTCTAATCCTTCACGATAATGAATACGTGGAATTTCTGTTGAAACTGCAGCTAATCGTTTAAGATTTGATCTAATCGTCATAAAATATTATAACAAATTAAATTTTGTATATAATACGATAGTAACTATTCAACTACTCTTCATTACAAATTATCTATTACTAATTGAAGAGTAATTATTTGTCACTAAAATTCTCTGACCGCATTATAAACAAAAAATGAGTTTATCATATCATGGTTACAAACCCAATACAAGCAGGTAATCGTGGTACTCCTGGGAAGAACTCCACCTCCAATGTACACATTGGAAAAAAAGTTGAAGACGTATTGACGGGGAACTCAGTTCCATTTTCTTTGCGTTGCAGTCTTCAAAAAAGTTCCATTGCAAAAAAAATCAATGGTAAGAAAAGAGAAGTTCGTACAAAAATGTATGGGCTTGTGAATAGTAGGATGATGGAGGCAATGGCATAATGACTATTGTATCATCTACTAAATCACAACAAAGTGCAAGATTATTTGTACAAGGAAAAAATCTGGTGGAAAAAATAGAAGACATATCTTTAGATGATATGGAATTCTCCATAGACAATCCTAGAATTTCACAACATGGACAAAATCTAAGCCAACAAGAAATCCAAGATATTTTGTTTGAGCAAGAAGATGGACGTACTTTGAAAAAACAAATTTTCACAGACGGACAACAATATGACGAACCATATGTTAGAAAAGTTGGTTCAAAATATGTTGTAGAAGAAGGTAACAGACGAACAACTGCAATGAAAAGTATTCTTGCAGATATTCGTGACCAAAAAATCACTGGTGTAAGTGAAAAAGAATTTTCAAAAATTAGATGTAAAATTCTAAAACCAACTGCCACTAAAGCAGAAATTAGAAAATTCTTAGCATCTATTCACATCAGTGGTAAAAAAGACTGGCCTGCAACAAACAAAGGGGAAACAATCGCTTTGATGATTGACCTTGATGATGAAACGTATCAATCCATTGCAGATCATCTAGGAACATCAAAAGGAGTAATTGAAAAACTCTATCGAGCCTACAAAATGACTGCAGAATACAGTCAGCGTTATGCTGGTAGATACATGCATACATTCAGTTACTGGGATGAATACTACAAAAAGAAAAATCTACAAATTCAGGCACAAGCAAACCCTGGATTTAGAGATGAAGTAATGGAGTTAGTTCATTGCGGAAAAATCTCAGAACATAAACAGATACGAAAACTTGCAGAGTTCTATGATCCAAAAATTGATGCAGGATTAAGAAAGAAAGCCCTTGATGAACTTGCAAAACCTTCAGGAAGTATGCAAAAAGCTTACGAAGTTTTTGTAGATTATTCTGACAAAGGTAGTCTGGCATTAATTTGCAAAGCTCGAAAATTGATTGATGACATTAGAATTTCATCACTGCAAAAAACATCAGTACAATCTGAAATACCTGATGCAATTGATTTATTGATTGCATCTGCACAAGATGTCAAAAAAACATTGGCTGGTTTGGTTGGTCCATCAGGAGCTGCTGCATTATGATGATGGAGCAAAAACTAATTGATTTGATCATACCAGGTCCAATTAGTACAAAATCATCTAATACACATGAAGATTGGAGTAAAAGTTTGGAGTCAAAACTCCATTCCATTTCTTCTTTAACTACACATGGTAGATGGTTGTCAATTGAAATCAAAGTATGGATTTCTAACAAAAGAATTCATAGAATTGGTGGAATGGATGTAGATAACATTGCAAAAATCACACTTGATTCAATCACCCATTCTGGATTGATTAGAGATGATTCTCTTGTTCATGATCTACATGTGACAAAGTATCCTACTGATGGTCCAGAAGAAATGATGCTATCTGCAAAGGAGTGGATATTATGAGACCTCTAAATTCCAAAACAGCTGCAATTCACTTTTTTTGTGGTGCATTGAAAGATAACAAAAACCGACTGCATGAAGTAATTGAAGGAGTAAAATTCATGTCCATTGATGATGTAGAAGTTTTCTGTTATTTACTAGCCTTAATGGTGAATAGACAGGCACAAATCATTATCAAAGAACAGCCAAAATTTCAGCAAGAGTTTTCACAAATGCATGAAATGTTGTGTGATTCTGATTGCAATGGTTGTGGAGGTATTGTAAATTGAGTATGACTATTTTTGAATTACTCCAAGATTCCAATCCAAAGGAGTATGAAAAAATCAGTAAAATGATTGTAACTTATGCAAAAATTGAAGCACATAAAGCCATTACAACATATCTCAATGAATTTAGTGTGTGTAAATTACACAAGGAGAATATCATCTAAATGCCAACAGATTTTGACAAGTATGGAGATAATTGGAAAAACAAACCAATTACTCTTAATCAAGCAGAACTACTTCACGATTTAACCTGTGAACTAATTTCAAAAATGACAAGAGGTCAAGCATCACATATGATTGGAAAATTTCTCAAAAAGAACTCTAGAAATAATAATCCAATGCAATCATTTGATTCTGAAACATTAGAGGAGGGAAAGTAATGAGTTCTAACGATCTCACCATTCTTGATTTGCGAAATATTTTGAAATGGTATGAAACAGCTAAAGATAAAGACACAGATGAGCAGTTTCGTACTTATCTAAAGATAGAAGGTATGTTGGCAAGTAATGAAGATCTTTGTGAGCCAATTATACAAGATCTAATTGGTGTTGTAATGAATGGTTTGCATAAAGCAAATCACAATGAGATACAATACGCTAAATCTTTACTAAAAACAAGACAAGCACGATTGAGTGAAGAACTAAAGGTAATTTCTATCACAATGAATGCAGTTAATGAAAAAATTGGAGATGGAACATGAATAATAAAAAAATATGTGAAATTTGTGGGACAGATAAAACCTATCAGAGAGCAAATCGTAAAATGCCTGACTGGATAAAGACAGAAACAGGCGTTATTTGTAAATCATGTTACTCTA
>JABHJJ010000034.1 GCA_018691945.1 Candidatus Nitrosopelagicus sp.
GATAGAAACCCTATGATTGGAAATCATCATGGATTCAACAATCCAAGTACAGCTGATTCATGGTTTGAAGGTGTAGGAACTTTTATGCCTGCAGTAATTGCAGACTGGGAACATCTTTCTAGCGCAGGAAAATTTTCTGGAAATAATTTAGAATCTAACCAATACAAGCCAGATTCAACTCTAAAAAAGTATTCAGGTTATTGGCTAGATGAAGAATATTCAATTGCTACTTTGCTATGGGATATGTATGATTCAGAAAATGAAGCAGGTGATAATACAACTATGAGAATTAATCAAGTTTGGAAATTAATTATAGGATTTGATTCATTCCAACAACATAATCCATCAGACTATCATGGAGATAAAAGAAATATCAAATACTTTAAGGACTTTTATGATTATCTCTATGATGAATCAAACATGTCTGGAGATAATATCGATGACTTGTTCAAATTACATGGAATTCCACAAGGATGGTCTGCAGCAGGGAGACCATAGATTATGAAGTTTCTTTTAATTCCATTATTTGTAATTATGATAATTTTTGTAACACCTGCATATGGGTTACCTCCACCTCCACCAACTGACTTTACTGTAACAATTATGGATGAGACAAATTCTAAAATTAATTTACCTGCATATCTTCAAGTCACTGAAATTTTAAATGGAGAAACATTACAAACGTACCAATTAGATTTATTTGAAAACCCTCAATCAATTTCTGTAAGTTGGGCAGTTCCAAGTAGAGATGCAAATACTGAAATCCATATTGTTGCAATAAAGCAAGGCTTTGAGAATAGTGATGAATTTATTTTTAAAATTACAAGCCAGACACCACAAGAAGGAACTTTGTTTGAACATGACTTTATTTTAAAGACAGAAGAAACCTCCAAAATAATAGATAAAAAATTTGACATAACATTTAATGATAAATCATACTCTGTTGAATCAAAATCTTCATCCACTGTGGAATCTATTAATTTTATAGAGTCTGAAAAATCTCTTCTAGTGGTAGTAAATGAGGATTCATCGCAAGGATTCACAGAATTAACATTTTTAAAATCACTAATAGAATCCCCATACCGCGTATTATTGGATGATGTAACTGTTTTTCCAACTGAGACAAAAATAGGAGAATCAACTACATTGAATTTTAAATATACAAATGGAATTCACAGTATTCGAATAATCTCAGATGTATTAACTGAGGATGAACAAAAAACTGGAACTGATTCTACATCCATATTATTGCAAGGTGACAAAGAAGATACCACAGAGATAAAATCTGATGAAACAAAATCAGAGGATAAATCAACTGATGGAGGAGGTTGTCTAATTGCTACAGCTACTTATGGTAGTGAAATGGCAACTGAAGTTCAACAACTACGAGAACTTAGAGACAATACATTACTTCAAACCAAATCTGGAACTAGTTTCATGAATACATTCAATGATGTTTATTACTCCTTCTCACCAACAATTGCAGACATGGAAAGACAAAGTCCAATGTTTAAAGAAACAGTAAAGATTGCAATCACTCCAATGATTTCCAGCTTGTCCATACTCAATTACGTTGACATGGATTCTGAACGTGAAGTGTTAGGATATGGAATTAGTCTAATCATACTAAACCTTGGAATGTATCTAGGTATTCCTGCAATTGTGGTAATTGGAATTAGAAAGAAACTGTGAAATCCATTGTAATTATTGTAACTGTTTTTGTAATGGTAATTGGATTAACAATACCCAATGTATTTGCAGAACCTGTATTGTATGATGAAAATCTAGTTCTTCAAGTATATGCCAGAGACATTGGTTGGGGATACACTACAATGACATTTGTAGGCGATGATATTTTATTATTACAAAAATTAGGTGCTGTTAGTTTGATTCGAGATGGAATAATACAGGAAGAACCTGTTTTAGAAATAGATGTAAACCCCATTAGGGAGAGTGGTTTGTTAGGAGTTACAAGTGTTGGAACTACCGTGTATCTTTATTTCACAGAAGTTGATTCAGATGGAGAACAATTAGGAAATAGAATTTACAAGTATGATTGGAATGGTGAGAAATTAGTAAATCCTGTTTTACTAAAAGAGTTACCATCTAATGAATATCACAACAGTGGAGCTATGGTTACAGGTTTAGATGATCAAGTGTATGCAGTAGTTGGAGATACTGGAAAATATGGTCCACTTCAAAACAAATTACTTGAAAATCTTTATCCACCAGAAACTAAAGATTACATGGATACTAGTGTGATTTTACGCGTAGATCCTGATGGACCATACCATGCAATGGGAATTCGAAACAGCTTTGGTCTTGCCATAGACCCTATCACTGGCAATTTGTGGTCTACTGAAAATGGAGATGATGATTTTGATGAAATTAATTTGATTCCAGACAAATTCAATAGTGGTTGGAACAAGATTATGGGTCCTGCAACAGAATCAGAAATTGCTAGCCTTCCAGGATACGAAGATTATGTTTATGGTGATCCAAAATTCAGCTGGGAAAAAGTAGTTGCACCTGTAGGAATCAATTTTGGAAATTTTAAAGAAACTAGAAATTATGATGATTCTCTTTTTGTAGGGGATTGTAACAATGGACATTTGTATAAATTTGAATTAAATCAAAATAGAGATGGATTTGTATTTTCTAATCCAGATTTACAAGATAATGTAGTTAATGAAAATGATTCAACAGATGAAATAATGCTTGGAACAGGTTTTAGATGTATTACAGATATTGAAATAGGTCCAGATGGATTTCTTTATCTCGTATCTCATGGTGAAAGGGTAATTTACAGAATCTTACCAATAGAAGCTGTTGCTGAAAATTCTTTAGAGACAAATGTTACTGCAACAGAATCTGCATCTCTAGAAATAGAATCAAAAATTACCAC
>JABHJJ010000035.1 GCA_018691945.1 Candidatus Nitrosopelagicus sp.
CTCTGCCTTCTATAGAAAATGTAAATTCATCATTAGAATCTTTCACATCCATCACAAAAAACTCTAAATCCTTGGATTTAGTCCTTTGTTAATCTATAAAAGAAGGATTCTATAACATTTTATGATGAAGAAAGTCTTTGTCAATGGTTATGGTTCCATAGGCAGTCGTATAATTCAGTTCATCAAAGATGATCCTGAGATCCAAATAGTTGGAGTTGGTAAATATTCCCCAGATTCAAAAGTTACAGAAGCAATAGAGCAAGGCTTTAACGTTTATGTTCCTGAAAAAAACCAAAATGCTTTTTCTGATTTTAGCATAACTGGAAATATAGAATCGGCATTAGATGAATCTGATTTAGTAATTGATGCATCGCCTGGCGGATATGGTTTTAAAAATAAAAAATTATTTTATGAGCCTAGAAACATATTGTCAATATATCAGGGCGGAGAAACCATCGAAGGTGAAAATGCAGTCTCTGATTTATTATTTAATTCAAAAGTTAACTATAGAGATGCAATTGGGAGAAAACATGTGATGCAAGGAAGCTGTAATGTCACCGGAATGGGTCGCATTTTGGAACCATTAAGAACGAATTTTGGAAACTCAATACGAAGATTTGATGTTACTCTTGTTAGAAGATGGGCCGACATTGAACAAATAGATGAAACAGTAACTGATACCATTGAATTAACACAAAACCCACATCATGGGGAAGATGTAAAATCTTATTTTGGAAAAGATGCTCCATTGTTTGTACGTGCCATTAAAGTACCTACGAGACAAATGCATTTGCATATCATGGATATTCGATTTGAGAGAAATACTCCTTCAGTAGATGAGATACATGACATCTTCAAAAATGAATATGGTGTTGCAACATTATGGAGTGCGAAAGGAACTAAAGATGTTAGAGATTTTGCTGAAAAACTAAAATTTAGTTTTAAAGATACGAATATGATTCACATACATGCAAACATGACACAAAAAATTGATGATACAATACAAATAATGTATTCTGATGATCAAACTGGTATTGTAATACCTGAAAATCATATGTTATTACAAGCAATGTTATTCGGAAAATCATATGAGGACGCTGTAAAGCACACTGAAAAATTATTTAATATAACTGAGAAAAAAAGACTCCTGGAATCTAATTTCGCTAAAAAATAATTATCTGATTTTTTCTATTCGGATTTTATCGGGTTTATTTTTTGAAACTTTTTCTATTATAATTCTTAGAGAGTCAATTTCAATTTTATCTCCTTCTTTTGGTATATCCCGTAATTTTTCATGTAACAATCCATTTAATCTTGAATAATCGTCCCCTTCAGGAATACTGGTTCTAAAAATCTCATTAATTTTGTCAATTTCTATATCTCCGTCAGTTAGAATTGTGTCATTTCCTTCACTTTGAAATATCTCTTGCACTGTATCTTTTTCATCATGAATTTCTCCTACAATTTCTTCAAGTAAATCTTCTAATGTTACGCACCCTTCTACGCCTCCAAATTCATCTACTACTATAGCCATGTGAGTTTGCCTTCCTTGCATTTCTTTTAATAAATCACTTACCATTTTCTCTTGTGACACAAAAATTGGTTCTCTCATTATACTCTCTAGTGATATTACTTTCTCATCATGTTCCAGTGATTTCAAAACATCTCGTACATGAACAATTCCTATGATGTTGTCGCTATTTTCAGAATAAACTGGAATTCTTGAAAATCCACTATTATTGATTTCAGGTAATGCCTCGAAAAGTATTTTCTTAGAATTCAATGTAAACATTTTTGTTCGTGGTGTCATAACTGAGCGAATTACTATATCATCAAAATTCAATGCACCATGTACTAATTCACTTTCTTGTTTTTCTATGGCTTTATCCTTTAACCCTTGATCAATAACTCCTTTGATCTCATCTTCTGTTAAACCTGGAGGATTATCACTACTACCTGTTAAACGAATAATGCCTTTAGTTATTGATTCCAGCATTATGACAATTGGATAAAATGCATAACTGAATGCCAATAGTATTCTACTATATCTGGCCGCAATTTTTGGGGCGTTTGCGTTACAATATGTTTTGGGCGTTATTTCTCCAAAAACAAGTATTAAGAATGTCATTATTCCAATTACAATAGCTAGTCCATCATTTCCAAATATTTTCAGTGCAATATCGGTTGCAATTACTGTTGAAGCTACATTCACTAAATTATTACCTAGGTTAACACTAGCCATCATTCTACTAGGATTTTTCTTAAGCTTCAGTAGTGATGTAGAACCTTTCACTTTATCCTTGACCATCTGTTCAACTTTTGCCATTCTAACTCCTACTAGTGCAACTTCTAATCCGCTAAAAAATCCCGAAAGCCCAATTAAAACTACTAGTAATGGAATCTCAAATTCTAATTGCATTCGAGAACCTCTATTAATTTTATTTTATTAAAACGTCTACTGCACATCATTTATTGTAGTTACACCACATTTTCAGATTAATCTAATTTGTAATTGGATTGTATTAAAGCCTTGAGATTAAGTAAAATTGATTCTCTACAGTTTGAGCCTAGTTTTTTGGTGGTCTTGCAAATCTATTTGCAGGATCATTATGATAATCAATTGGAAGTAGAGGTTCTTTTTGACGTCCTGTTAAAATTCCCACGACTTTGTCATCCTTTTTGATTATTTCTTTATCTCTTAATTTCTTAATACCTGCTACCGATGCTCCTGATGCCATTTCGCAATCAAAACCATTTAGTCCTACCACAGACATGCCATCAAGCATCTCCGTATCTGTCACCTCTTCAACTACTCCATTTGTGAAGTCTAAAGCCCGTAATCCTTTTGTAATGTTTGCAGGTTTACCAATTTGTATGGCTGTTGCTTTAGTCTTTGGTTTTAGACTTTCATCTTCCAACATCTTGTCATAGAGGTTTTGAATTAAGTTAAAATTTGGAATGCCCTCATCCCATCTTAATTTTTCATTCTCAAAGTGTCCGTTAAATAATCTGTATAATGTGTTAGCTCCACTTGCATTAATTACTGCGATACGTGGAATTTTCTTAATCCAACCCCATTCATATAATTCCATCAATGCTTTCCCACAACTGGATATATTCCCTAGTGCACCTCCTGGATAAACAAACCAATCCGGAACTTCCCAATTTAATGCTTCAAGTGCTCTGTAAGGAATTGTTTTTTGCCCCTCTATTCTAAATGGGTTTACTGAATTTACGGTGTAACTTCCAGGTTCTTCTGCAGCTTGTAATGATTTTGTAAATGCATCATCAAAATTCCCATTAACTTTAACCATTTGAGTTCCAAATTGATATGCCTGACTTAACTTTCCTGGCGCAATTTGTCCATCTGGAATGTATACATCACATTCCATATTTTCATTCGCAGCAAACATTCCTGCAGATGCAGATGTGTTTCCTGTTGAGGCACAAATAATTTTTTTCGCACCCATCATTTTTCCATGTGTAACTGCAGCAGCCATTCCATTATCTTTGAAAGACCCACTTGGATTGTATCCTTCTGGTTGGAATACTACATCATTATTGTTAATTCCAACAAATTCTGCAACTTTACTCATATGGTATGGTTTTGATTGTCTTCCTTCTGCGCCATCTAGTGAAACTAGGTGTTTTGAACATTGTTCAATATCCTCTGTTTCAATTTCACAAAAATTTATTAATTCTCTAAATCTCCAAACCCCACTTTCATTGTAAATGCTTCCTTGTGGATTTCTTCTTTCATAAAACGTATCTTTTAAATTTGAATTTGGTTTATCTTCGTACTTGGCATCAAGTAGGGAATTACATGAATTACATTTTATGTCTAGTGACCTTATTGGATATGCTTTACCACATTTTGGGTTTATGCATACTAGTTTGGCCCGTTGAAGCATATTTTTAACATTATTTTGCTACTAATTTAAAGGCTGGATTGATAATTTTTACCACATATTTTCATAATATTCACAAAGTAAAGATTTAGAACTAATTTTTACTTAGATTTTGTATGGTTCTAGTTGATGAATATTTTTGTGATCTTATGAAGAAAATTCTTAGCCGATATGATGTAATTAAAAATTTAGAAGATTCTAAAGAAGATTTTTTTACATTAGATGTGGAATTGACAAAAATTAACGGATTGCTTCGAGTTTTACTTAGGAAGTCTGAAGAGTTTTCAGATAAAAATCCGGAGTTTTCAAAATTGACAAAAAAAATACAAAATTATTTTGATAATTATTATTTTAGTGGTGAACTTGAAAAAATTAAAGAAATTTACTCTGAGGATCCATTACGGATAAAACATATTCGAAATTCTATTATAAATTCTCTTCAAAATGATAACATGATTTTTAGAATTAATAAAATTACAAAAGACTTGGAATAATTATTTCTTCTTTTTTGAAATTTTAGAATCTTTATCTTTTAGTTGTTTATCAACTTCAGATTTTTTATCATCAACTGCTTTGAAAACTTCTTGAATTAATCCATCTAGATGCCCATCTGAAATTTCAGGAGATATTGATTCCGTTATATTATTAATTGCAGCAGAAATTTCAGAGCTTACTTGCTCAAAACTTTCAGGATCTTCTGCAGCTGTTGCATACAATGCCTTTAGATTATCCACTTGATTTAATACTTGATCCGTTAATGTTAGCTTATATTCTGCACCATCTACTGCGATATCCTTTGTTATCATAAATTTTGTTCAAAAAGTAGGTTCTTATAAGTTTCTGACGATTAGAATACGATCATATCAAGTGCATGTGCATCACTAATCAATGTAGTATGTCTTGAGTTTATCACATAACCATTTTTAATCTCTTTTGTAGGGACCCATCTGTTTGTTGATGTATAGTGTCTATCTTTTACCAACATCTTCTCTACTTCCTCGATATCCAATTCACCTTCTTCAATTTTCTGTGTTTCGAGGTGTTTTATTGTAATTATAACTTTAGTCACTTTGACCCTATCCCCAAATTTCCATTGCATAGGTGTTGTTTCATCTGACACCTCAACTACTTTTATTTTCATTTCTTTTGTGCCTAGTACATTCTTACTGATTAGCATACGTTCGTCAATGAAATCTGAAAAACTCATAATTTTTTCTCTAATGTGTCATTAATAAACAAAGATGATATTTTTGAGATATGATGCTAATTTACTCTGAGAGTTATTTTCTGATGTCGGGATTTGAATGGCATTTCGTAATCTTTTAAATTTAGTTTCTTTTTTTGGCCTTGAATTAATGCATATGTGGTTCCATCATACCTACATACCATGTCTATCGGATCTTTTCTCTCATTCCATACTTTGTAAAACTCTCTTAACTCTCTTTTTTCATACAAACCCGTTCCAATCCTTTTCTTTGATAGAAATTTGAATGCAAGTACCACTTTTCTTGTTTTATACACTGTAAAATTATTTGTCCAATTCAGGCATCTGGTTATCTGATCAAATGGAACTGTTAATGTTGTACCTGTTCCAGATTTTGCTTCAATTGTAAATATCATGCTGTTTTCATTATTGACACATAGAATATCCGGTAATGCCACGCTGGGAGACCCTAGCCTAAATGCTTTCCAATCATCCATTTTATTGAATCGCTTAACTAGCGTATCTTCCCAATTATAGCCTCTCTGTCTTCTAGTTTGTGCAATTTTTTTAAAATTAAGTGATTTTGTTCTATTTTCAATTTTTAAATTAGATCTCATGCATTGTATTCATTTTATGGAATATAGTAATACGGGTTATTCTGTAATGACCAATTACTAATTGTTTTCGACAAGAAATGAATAATGAGGTTTAGAGTTAAATGATACACTCATTCTAACTGATTGACCTATTTCCGGTATCGATGATGATAATATATCTCCCAAAACGCGTATGCCATCATCAATTTCTATTAATCCAAAATACGTGGATTCTCTTTTTGAAAATTCCATTATTTTTCCAAGATTTGTAGATTTTTTCCAATCTGTTCTATTATGACATTTATGACAAATTTCTTTAGGGGGCCATATTGTATCATTACAATTTTTACAATAACATATTTGGAAAACACCTTCTTTTAATTGATCTTCAAAAAATGTCAATTTTTTAATACCATAATTGAACTTGATGTTCCTGCTGCAGACATATTGTGAATTAATCCTATTTTTGCATTAGAGATTTGACGTTTATCTGATTTACCTTGAAGTTGATTTGTAATCTCTATTGTTTGGGATATTCCTGTAGCACCTAAAGGATGCCCAGCTCCAATTAATCCTCCTCGAGGATTTATCATTCTATTTTCGGTATTGAATAAATCTCTAACAAATTCTCCACTTTTCTCATTTGATGTTAGTCCTAATTCGGATATTGCCATTAATTCACAAACAGAGAAAGCATCATGCACTTCTGCGACATCAATTTGCTTTGCTTCAATTTTTGCCATTTTATATGCCAAATCTGCAGCTATTCTTGTACTCTCAATCTCTCCAAGAATATTTTTTGTAAAACTTGCAGATGTAGTTTTTTGCCCAATTCCAGTAATTTCGATTGGTTGATCAGAAAATATTTTGGCTTTTTCTTCAGATGCCAATAAAATTGATGAACTTCCAGAACATGAACGTGAACAATCTAAAATTCTAAGATCATCTGTAATTTGTTTGGAATTCATTACTTCAGATATGGTTCTAGGCTCATTACTATATGCAAATGGATTATCCATTGCATGTTTGTGGTTTTTAGCAGATACTATAGCTAATTCTTCTTCCGTTGTTTGAAATTTTCTTTTATGTGATTTAGTAAGCATTGATCCCCAATAGATTGGGTGCTCAAGATTTCCTCGAGATCTATCCCATTCTAAAACTTGACCGGGATTAGTTGCAGACTCTACACCTGAAACCAGTACCATATCTGATAATCCTGAAGAAATATAGGCGTATGCGGAAATGATGGCGTTTGTTCCTGAACTACAAAGATGTTCAATAGAATGTGAAATTTTAGGTCGTATACCCAATGTTTCTGATAAAATTGCACCAAGATATTTTGAATTATTATTTGTAGAAACAAGAACTCCATCAATATCGTTTGAATCATAATTATTTACAGATTGAATACAATTACTAGCTGATTCAAAAAGTAATTTTTCAACATCTCTTTCATCTTTTGAAAATTTTGTTTGTCCTGTACCTACTATTGCTACCTTATTCATTTGATCCTCCTGAAAATGTTTTTGTTAATAATTCAAATGATTCTTTTACGTTACCTATCGGATTAAATTGAATGATAGGTAGATCTATACCTATATCTTGAAATGCATTTAATTTTTTTACTGCAACATCTGGTGTACCTGCAATGCATAAATCATCTAACATTTTATCTGATACAAATTCATCCAAACCATTTAATCCGCCTTTCTCATACTCCTCGTAAATAATTCCTGTTTCTTCAGAATATCCTGTTGATTGTAAAAATTCACGATAGATTGTTCCTACTGCGATGTAAAAACTAAGAGTCTTCTTTGCACGTTTTACAGCTTTTTCATAATCGTTATGAATACATGTGATTATCTGTAATGTAGTATCGATTTTTTTCTTTTTTTGCATTCTTGAAATTGTTTCTTTCATCTCGTTTTTTGGTCTTAAATAAAATATTACTCCATCTGCAATATCCCATGTCATTTCGACCATTTTTTGATTAATAGCTGCAAGATAAATTGGAATTTCTTTCCTTTTCGGCTTTGTTAATAATGAAAAATCTTTCAGTGAAAAAATTTTTCCAGAATAATTAATTTTTTCCCCACACAATGCCATACGTATGATTTCAACATATTCTTTCATTCTTTGTACAGGTGATTCAAAAGAATTACCGTGAAAATTTTCCACAATTGGTATGCTACTCGTGCCCAATCCAAGTATTAATCGACCGTTAGAAATTATGTCAATTGTAGCGGCACCCATTGCAATTAAACTTGGACTTCTAGAATAGATGTTGATGATGGATGACCCAATTTTTGAAAATGTATTTTCTTTAGATGCCTGCCCTAACATAGAAAAATTTTCCATGCCCCAAGTTTCCGGAATCCACATAACTTCCGGTTTTATCTCATTTAATTTTTGAGAACATTCTAAAACTTCCTCAATTGAAAGTAACGACCCTAGACTGTAAGATAATCTTCTCATTTCAATACTTGAAATATTTAGAATATTTTTTTGATTTTATTTCTTTTGAACATTCCTCGATATCTTTGTGAGAATCTATAGAAAACCATAATGCGTTTTTGAATTTTATAGTTTCTAGTGTCTTTTTTTTAGCCATTTTCGGAAAAACTGTTCCTTCTAAACTTCCTTTTTTTGGAATTATTTTTTCTATATTTTTTGAAAGATGGTATATTCCTGGATTCATCCAAACGTTCGTTACATCCATTTTTTCATTAAATTTCAAAATTTTATTATTTTTAATATTCATCGTACCAAATTTTGTTTTTAGTTCATTTGATGCAATTGTATTTGGTTTTTTTAGAATTTTACGAAGATCAATATTTGTTACAATATCTCCATTTAATACTAAAAATGATTCATCTTTTACATTAACAAGTGCTTTTTTGATTGCACCTCCAGTACCTAAAGGTGTTTTTTCAATTGAGAAGATTATATCACAACCGAAATTTTTCTTTTTTTTAAGAAAGTTCTCTATTTGATTTGATTTGTAACCACTTGAAATAATAATTTCAGTTATTCCATATTTTTTTAGATATTTTATAGTGCGCTCAATTAATGGCATATTGTTTATTGGGATTAATGGTTTTGGAATTTTATCTGTGATTGGACGTAATCTTTTACCTCTTCCTCCTGCCAAAATTATTGCTTTCATATTACGTTCTAATTATTTCTATTTTTTAACTTATGTTATCCTATATGATCATCTCAAATGCAGTTAACCCGAAGAAATATCCTACCAAAACCATTGTTATTCCCCATCCGCAGGAACCTAGTATTGTATATAGCAAAAATTTCTTGATACTCATTTTCAATAATCCTGCTGGAACTGAAATCATTTCTCTAAACACAGGAATCATTCTTCCAAACAAAACTGCTTTATCACCATATTTTTCAAACCATCTTTCAACTCGGTCTAATTTTTTTTCAGAAATTCTAACTTTGTTCAAATATTTTAGTAATACAGTTCGACCTAATTTTAGAGCAATTAGATAAATTACTGTCGATCCAATTGATGCACCTAGCCCCCCTACAATGCCTAATAGCACTGCCTCTGCAACGCTTAGACCATTTTGTGATGCGATAAACCCTGCAGTTGGAAATACTGCCATTGTAGGGATTGGAGGAATTATTGTTTCAATTAATGCTGCAACAAAAACGCCTGTGTACAAATATTCTGAAAGTAAATCGGCAATCCATTGAATTAATATTTGTAGTTCACTCATCTTCTTTTTTCTCAGTTATGTAGTAGTGTAATTCGGTGTAACATTCCTTGCAATACTCTTCAAATTTTGTATGTTCACAGTCATAACCTTTGCTAGTATCTTGTCCACATTTTTCACATTTTGGCATGTGAAATTCTAATTTGATGACTTCTTTATCTTTATTGCACCTAATACAATTTGGAAAATTCCTGGAGCAAATAACATTATAGGATTTCTTTCTACGCCTTCGGGTGCAGGGGTTCCAACCATTGCTAGACCTCCAATCAAGATTAAGACTCCTGAAATAATGATCATTCCGCCTAATCCTTTTGATGATTCTTTTAGAGATATAAAAAATGCAATTATCGGCAAAATTATTGCAGGACCTCCTAGACCCATGCCTCTTTGCATATCATTTAGCGGCAGAAATCCATCACTTTTCTCACCATCTGCACCCATACTAGATGCAACATCTGCACCATACAATAATAGCAATCCTATTGCAATACCTGTGATTACTATTGATGCTTTCAATGCCATGTTATTTTTTGAAATTAAGTATTAATAAACTATTTTGATAAATTTTGAAACTAGTACTAAGTTTGTTTTGGTTCAATAACCAAATTCTTCTTTAAATCTTCAACTTGAGTTAACAATTCATTCATCCCTGAATTGTCTTTATCTACAATGTTGATATGCCCAATTTTTCTTTGAGGCTTGGATTCTAGTTTTCCATACATCTT
Source organism: Candidatus Nitrosopelagicus sp. (assembly GCA_018691945.1). Classification (GTDB taxonomy): domain Archaea; phylum Thermoproteota; class Nitrososphaeria; order Nitrososphaerales; family Nitrosopumilaceae; genus Nitrosopelagicus. Next base: position 10,168 of record JABHJJ010000035.1, read on the forward strand.
CAAAAAAATATTATTTTTTTTAGGGCATAACACATTGTATTCGCCTTGAAATGTTGCAGGACCTAGAATATTATACATGATGGTCGGGGATTTAATCAACACCTCTCCCAAACTCATGCCTAAGATTGCTCTTAGATGTTGTTCAAACTGAGATGTATCACTAGATTGTAATGTATGATGTCCAGAATTATGCACTCTAGGCGCAATCTCATTTATCAAAATTTCATCATCTGATGTAACAAACATTTCAATTCCGAAAACACCTGCACCATGTAACACTTCCATGGTTTTTTCAGCTATTCGCTCTGCTTGTTTTTTCACATTTTCCGAAACACGACCAGGTGCAATTGTCATTTTTAGGATATTATTTTCATGAATGTTTTCCACTACAGGATAGGTTGCAATCTCACCTTTAGTATTTCTTGCAGCTATTACTGAAACCTCCTTTTCAAATTTTATGAATTTTTCCACCATGAGTGATTTTCCCGAAAATAAATCTAATGCATCATCAATGTCTGATTTTGAATTAATCTTATAATTTCCTCGTCCGTCGTATGCATCTTTTCTCATTTTTAATAATAATGGAAGCCCCATCTTGTCTATCATTTGGTCTAATTCCTCTTTATTTTCAATTATTGCAAATTCTGCCACAGGGATGCCGTTATTTTGTAAAAACTGTTTTTGTAATAATTTATCTTGAATAATTTTTAGGGTATCTGGAGAGGGGTTTATCTCAGTATACGCTTGTAGTTTTTTTAATGTGTCACTATCCCCTGATTCAATTTCATATGTTATGATATCGGACAATTCAGATAATTTCTTAATTGCATCTTCATCTTTGAAATCTGCAATAATTTGTTCTGCCCCCACTTTTGATGCAGGACAGTTTTCTGTAGGGTCTAAAACTATGATCTTCGAGATTTCCTCGTTCATATTATGAGCTGCTTCGGTAAGCATCATTCCTAATTGTCCTCCACCTATTATTCCTAGAACTTTGCTCATAACGACAAACAATTTCTGTAATACATAATAGTTTAGCGAAATTTTTTGATTGAAATTGTTTAAAAACACCCGAAAGCTTGAAAAAATATTGAAATCAAAAAAACCATTTGTCGGAATAATCATGGGTTCAAGCTCAGATAGTCGTATCATGCATGGTGCGGCTGAAATTCTAGATTCCTTTTCAATTTCACATGAAGATCAGATAATTTCTGCACATCGTACTCCTGAAAGATTGGATGAATATGCCAAACATGCTGAAAAAAATAACTTTAAAGTTATAATTGCAGGTGCTGGAGGAGCTGCACATCTTCCTGGAATGATTGCATCACATACAACAATTCCTGTCATAGGAGTTCCAATCATGGTGTATAATGATAAACAACTGAAAAAATCAGATAAAAACAAATATTCTGCATTTGGTGGTCTTGATTCTCTTTTGTCAATTTCAGAAATGCCAACCGGTTCTCCTGTGGTGGCTGTTGGAATCAACAAAGCATCAAATGCAGGAATCTATGCACTAAAAATTCTTGGAAATTCTTTCCCAGAAATCAAAACCAAATTGAAGAAACATAAATTTGACCAATATACTTCAGTTCTCAAAGAATCCGAAGAGTTGAAAAAATTAGGGTTATCTAAATTTGTGAAGAAGAAATTCCGTTAAGATATAACCTGAAATTCAATATTTTTGTCTCGTAAATGATTGATTAATTCATTTGATTGATTTTGATCTTCTGTTTCAAGACTAATTGTTACCTCTGCAGAGCCTGCATTTACTTCAGAACTTAGTCTGTCATGAATCACTTCAACAATATTTACATTAATTGAAGAGATTTCATCAACTAACTCCTTTAATGCACCCGGCTTATCTTTTAGTAGGACGGAGATTTTTAGCATTCTTCCCATTCCAGATAACCCTTTAGAAACAATTTGGCCCAAAAGATACATGTCTATATTCCCTCCACACAATATTGGAACGACATTTTTTCCTGGCTCAGGGTTATGTTTTAAAATGTATGCGAGTGCTACTGCACCTGCAGGTTCAACTACTGCTTTTGAACGCTCCATTAACAAAAACATCGCATTAATGATTTCACTATCCTCTACAGTGACAATCTTGTCGATTTTTTGTTTGACTATTTCGAAAGTTAGCTTTCCAGGGGTCTTAACAGATATTCCGTCAGCAATAGTTGTCGCTCCATTCACTGTTTGAAGTGAATTAGTTTCTAAGGATTTTTTCATTGCAGGATAAGCATTAGATTCAACACCTATGATCTTTACATTGGGATGTTTCTCTTTTACAGCCATGATAATCCCTGCGGCTAATCCTCCCCCTCCAATTGGAACATAAATTTCATCTACATCAGGTAATTGTTCTATTATCTCTAAACCAATTACTCCTTGACCTGCAATGACATGGGAGTCGTCAAAGGCATGAATTATTGTTGAATCTGATTCTTCGGATATTTTTTTAGCATATGCCCATGATTCGTCATAAGTTGTGCCCTCCAAAACAACTTTAGCACCATAGCCCCTGGTAGCCGCTACTTTTGCAGGGGATGCATTTTTTGGCATCACTATAGTGCATGGAATGTTTTCAATGTGAGATGCAAATGCAACTCCCTGTGAATGATTTCCGGCAGATGCTGCAACAACTCCTTTGTTTTTCTCATCATCCGTCAAAGATTTGATTTTATAATATGCTCCACGAATTTTAAACGAGCCTGTTTTTTGTTCATATTCATTTTTAAGATAAACATTAGCTCCGCAAATTTTACTAAATGTTTCAGAAAATTCCAAATTTGTCTTTCGAATTACTTTATTTTGAGTTTGCTGTGCCTTCACAACATCCTCATATGTTATTGTCATGGAATTGTTGCACCTTCAGTACATAATTAAATTGTATGAAATCAATTGACTTCTTTAATTTATGCCTAGAGATTAAAAAATTCCTAAATACTTGCGATCAAACTCTAAATTATTAGTCAAGTGGCACAATTCCCCAAAAAGGCATGATAGCCTTTGTGCCCTTGATTATGATTTATTCTCTAGAATCATATTGAGAATATTCTCAATACATTGTTTGATCCTGACTTTGAGTTGTTCACTAATGAGTGATACATCAATCAGTCCCTGCTTTGCACCCTTGTCCACATATTCCAGATCAATGTTACACAGACATCCTTCTTCCCCATTGACCAGTTTTTGTTCATCAATCATAACCGACGTAGTATGAAATGTTTCTAATAGTAAATTATCCAATTCTTTAAACAATTGATTTTTCTTATCTTGAATATCAATAATTTCTGGTTGAGACTCATCAACCATTTTCTTTATTTTTAACGCTAGTTCTTCATCATTATAAAATAATTCAAATAACTCTTGTTTAGGCATGTCCTTGAATCCTAATTCATTTAATTTTTCAAGTATCAATCTTTCACTTTCATCTTTATATTTTGATTCAGAATCACCAGAATTGTTAATTAATCCCGCAAGTTTTTTCTGTAATTCAATTACTTTTTGCAAGGGTCTGTAATATAATAAAACATGATACTGTAATGAAGCATGTAGTGATAAAATATAATCCTCAATCCTAATTTCTGATTTTATAAATATTCGTCTTAAATCTTCATCACTAGAGTATGTGACGCCTTGTGAACTCCATTCTGATAATTTTGAATTAAAATCTCCAAAGAAAACTTCCACATTTTTAATATCAAAAGTTTCTACTTGTTTTGTAGTACTATCACCTAACATTACATTACATGTTACACTTCTAGTTTCATGAATAATTTTTTTAAGGAATTCGTCCTGAATCTTTTTATTCAGTTTGTTTAATTCTAAAAAGAACTCATTATTTGTAATATTGCCTATTCTCATATGATTTCTTTCATATACTTCCTTAAATTCTATCAATTATGGAAACTTTTTTTGATAACATATGCAAACTAAAACATGAATTTGTAAAATCATACAAAGGCAATAGTCACACCACTGAAATTTTGCCTAACTCACCTTCGAATTCATTCATAGTTGAAAAAAATCATCTCGTCTTACTTCATAAGTTTCTAGAGAATAACCCCATTTACTCAAATCAAATATCTGAAAGACTCTGCGATGTAAATTGCACTATATTTGAAGGAGATCTAAATAATTATTGGATTGACAGCATAAAACATGATACAAGTTATGCCCCATTTTATCCTACATGGATGCTTTCAGCATATGCATTGGCACGTGAAGCACAAAATCTTGGATTTGAACAAATCATAGACATAGGTTCAGGAGATGGCAGAATTGCATATTGTGGAAAAATTTTAGGAATGGATACAATTTCAATAGAACTTGATGAGAATTTGGTTGCAATGCAAAAAGAATTATCATTAAAGACAGGAGTTTTGTTTAATCCTAATTGTTCTGATGCAACAATATATGATTTTCAGAAAATTCCATCAAAGGCAACTGTTTTTGTTATTGGAGGGGTGCCTGAAATTGGCGAAATGTTAGCTGACTCGGTAATTACAAATGTATTACAAAATGATGCCATTTTAGGTAATTCTGCATTCGCTCTCACTGGAAGTTATGCTAAAAGAAGATTTTCAAAAGTTCAATCGAATTTTGGATGGGATGAACTAATCAAAAAATTTCAATTAAGGGTAATTTCGACTATTTCCTTACCGACTTATTGGACAATGGACCAAAAATTCGAGACCCCGTATATTTTCACGAAAAAAGAATAAAAGTAGTAACCAATCAAAATAACACATGTCTAAAAAAGAGGATTCAGTTTTGCCTTCAGATTCAAGTTCTGCTCAATCAGATACGACTGAAAAAGGTAGTGTTGCCGATATGATGCTTGGAAAGAGTTCTGAAAAGGTAATAGATTCAGATACCATGATTCAAGAAACTCAACAAAGAATATGGAGTTCGTTAAAAAAAGGAATTGAGTATGATGCAACAGTTGACCGATCTGATGCATATCTCAGAAAACATGTTCATGAAAAACAATCCATGGTTGTAATGTATGTAGATTTAGTTGGGTCTACAGATATCACATTAACACTACCTGAAGAGAAGATTGCAATAATAATCAGCTCTTTTGCTCAAGAAATGGCGTTTGCAATCCGACATCATGGCGGATTTACATTAAAATTTGTAGGTGATGCAGTTATCGGATATTTTGTGAATACTAGTTCCTTAATTGCAGCAGATAATGCCGTAAGTTGTGCAAAATCCATGATAAAAATTATTGAAGAAGGAATCAATCCAATCCTAAACCAATATGATTATCCAGATTTATTTGTCAAAATTGGAGTAGATTTTGGAACAAACATGATTATCAGATATGGGTCAGATGCTGAAAAATCACATGTAGATATTTTAGGTCCTACAATGAATATTGCAGCAAAAATTCAAGGAAAAGCAAAACCTCAAGAAATTCTAATAGGTCATGATGTCTATAACAGAATTCATCCTTCAGTTCAAAAAGAATTCTCTAAAAAGATATGGAATGAGGGGGAATGGAAATACCATAGTAGAGAAACCGGTGAATTATATCCAGTTTATCATTATTCTAATTAAATTGTAAAGTTGTCCGGGCATTCTACGTGTTCGTAGTGATGTTCTGTAAATTGCTCTTCTATAACATACATCACAATTTTGTGTAATTCGCCATCACAGATTATTTTTTCACATTTTA
>JABHJJ010000036.1 GCA_018691945.1 Candidatus Nitrosopelagicus sp.
AGAATGTTTAGCAAATCATTTGCTAATGTTAGGTTTGTTCTTGCATGCAGCGAGGGTCACTTGTCAGATGTTTCATGGACTAGTGAAATTCATAGAAATAATGGTTGTAGCAGTTCAATAAAAGATGATGATTATCGAGCATACATCTGGGATGAAACAGGTAGTGGAGACAACATTAGCTTTAGATGTTACGGAACATGGCAAGGCGCTAACCATGATGAATTTGTTGAGACGACATGTAATGCAGAACAAAGGCTTACTGATATCAAGCACAACTCAAATGAAGGCTACCTTTCGTGTCATGGAAGATTAATTGAAGATGATTCTAGTCATGAAAGATGTACAAAACCTGCAAAATTTGTACTAAAAAGCATGATGAGTCTTCGTTCTCCAATCAATCTTTCCTCATTGGTAATCGCACAAAAAAGAAGTGAATTATTTGATAAATTATACCAGAATTATTCTGATAGATTTGTTGAATTCATTATGGATTTTGATTCAGATGAATGGACTGCTGATGATGTTGCAAAGAAATTTGAAAAACGAAAAGAACAAGGCATTATACAAATTGGTGAAGGATTAATTGCAGACATACGTACTTCATCTGAGGAAGAGCTAAAACGAACTTACGATGAATTAAACGAATTTCTAAAACAAAAAAACACTGGTAATGCAACACTTTCTGAGATGGAAAACTTTCATGATGAATTGTCTAGTCTTCAAAATGGTGTTATCGAGGGTGCCAAACAAATACACGGTACACTTGCAACATCAATTAAATTCCCAGTTAAATGGAAAAGTTCAGTATCACAATTACGATTTGAGGCAATGCCGTATAGCGATATCAAAGTTACAAATGTACAAACTGGATATACAAGAGAAGTAGACAATACTGATGATGAAACCAGTGACGAAGAAAAAGCAATACAAACTAGAACTGGAAAAATAGTTAGCAAGTCTTCAAAATTTGTAGATAGAAATAATGGCTACCATTGGTATTTGGGAAATCAAAGTATTGGTGAGGGAATTTTCATTCATTTGCAACCAAAAGATGAATCTGGAAATCCAATTGATACGCAATCAATGTTTGATTCACAAGATCCACAATTCATTTCTTGGATGGATTTCCATAAAAAAATCTCTGAAATAATTGACAACCGACTACAAAGTACAGCGTTAAAACAACATGAAAGAGATCAATTGGAAAAAACAAAGATGCAAACTCATCCCCTTTTCATTTGGTGGCATTCTTTTGTACATCAAATTATTTCAGAACTTGCAATAGATTCAGGATTTACCACTACTGCATTAAATGAAAGAGTGTATTGTTTGAAAAATAACGATGGTAGTTATTCTGCAGGTGTGCTAATTTACGTATCAACTCCTGGAAGTGATGGAACACTTGGAGGACTGACAAGTCTTGTTAATGATAGTGTCATTCCAAAAATCGTAACTAATGCTGAAAATCACATGAAAACATGCTCAAATGACCCTGTTTGCTCTGAACGTGAATTCAATAAATCCCGAATTCGTGGTGCTGCGTGCCATTGCTGCTTAATGTCTCCTGAAACCTCTTGTGCATATCAAAACAAATTCCTTGATCGAAATTTGTTTGGAGTAAGTTGATGGCTAATAATATCGGAACCGTTGAAGGATTGAGTTCATCTGGAACTGGTTGGGGTTCTGGTAGATCTGGTGACATTCGAAATATGTTTTTTAACACTTTGAAATCCAAAAATGTAAAACGTTCTGTAAAAATTAGTACCTTTTCTCTAGGTAATGATAATGAAGAGGTAAACGAATTCTTTAGCTTGATTGAAGAACTACTGAAATCTGAACGTGATGTTGAAATTATTGTTAACGATGATCAAAAAGGTTCCTGTAGTAAACATGCAAAAATCACTATGAGAGAATTTAAAAAAAGATTTCCCGATAGATTTCATTATTATCTTTTCAACTCAAAATCTAAAAACTCACTAAAAAAAATTCTTCATGCAAAACTAGTTGTTGTGGACAGGACAACTGGGTTGGTTGGGTCTGCAAATATTTCAAAAGGAGCACTTGTATCGAATTATGAGATAATGTTAAAAATTTCTGGTGATGTTGTTTCAAAATTATCTTTGATGTTTGATGAACTTGTAGACATATTGGAGAATGAGAAACATGAAACCTGATTATAAATCTCACTGGGCTAGAAACCATGATCTTCTTGAAAAGGAAGAACTTATGCCAAAAAACCATTCTTGCCTGTTACAAAAAATGCTTCACGAGTCTCAGGTATTAGAAGATCAAATAAGTAGATTCATGATTGAGACAGAACCCAAAACATTTTACATTAAAGGAATGAAATCCCAAACATCCTTTTGGGAAATTGAATTTACTCAGGATGTAATACAGTATGTTCCTCCATGTTTTCGCTTTTTGACTGGAGATACTAGATATGATAAATATCAAAATGCAGAATATGTTCCAAGTTACATACCAAATCTAAATCACATTGTTTTGTTTCAACGCTATCATCAACAAAACCCTGATTTTGGCAATAATTTTGATGGGATAATTAAAAAATATGTGCACGAGGGCGGTAAAAAAATGACTTTTTCCTCTCTTAATCTGCTGTTAAAATTCTCACAAAAACCAAAAATCTTGGATTCAAGC
>JABHJJ010000037.1 GCA_018691945.1 Candidatus Nitrosopelagicus sp.
ACTTTTGAGCATTACAAGAAACTCAAACCATATCTGAATAGGTCATATGCCATGGAATTTGTGCCTGAGGAAGGACAAACTCAGAAGCATTCTGGTTACTTTTGGAATGAAAAAGGGGAGAAAGTAGTTGCGATTTAATAGAATTAAAATGAGCTTTCGCTCCCAAAGCTTGCTTGGGACAATGAAGAAAAGGACGGGATTAACCCCTAATCTTTTGGCCCGTTTTTCTCTTTGTTTATCTCTAAAAGATCAATCAATTCCAAATCCAGATGAATTTGATGACAAAGGTTCTGAAATTAGTCCTCTAGTATTGTTTGGAGAATACGAAGATACGTATCGTGCACTTATGATACAGAGATTAAACACAGACCACCTACTTTTGAATCAAGACATGTTAAACAAAATGCTAAAGGCACACTTGAATCGAGGAACAATTGCATTATTTGCAAGGATTCATGACTTGTCTGATTTTCATGAAATGATTAAAGTAGAGAGAGCACAATGAGTGAAATCAAATTTCCGATTTATCTAGACCATCATGCTACAACACCTGTTGACCCCAGAGTGTTAGATGAAATGATTCCATACTTTACAGAAAAGTTTGGCAATGCATCAAGTTTAGACCACACATTTGGATATGATGCATCCATTGCAGTAGAAGAAGCACGTGAAATAATTGCTAATGCGATTGGTGCACGACACGATGAGATTGTATTTACATCTGGTGCTACTGAATCTGACAATATAGCGTTACTTGGTACAATGAGTAAATATGCTGATAGAGGAAATCATTTGATTACTTGTGTTACAGAACACAAAGCTATACTTGATACTGCAAAACACTTGGAGAGTTTGGGGAAAAAAGTAACATACTTGAAAGTCAATGAGTATGGTGAAATTAATCTGCAAGAGTTAGAGAATACAATAACATCAGAAACTGTAATGATTAGTATAATGTTTGCAAACAATGAGATTGGTACTATAGCAGATATAAAATCAATTGGAGAAATTGCACATAAACATGAGGTGATTTTTCATACAGATGCTGCACAAGCAGTAGGCCATATTCCAGTTGATGTGGGAATGATGAATATTGATTTGATGTCATTTTCTGCACACAAAATGTATGGCCCAAAGGGAATTGGTGCCCTTTATGTTCGAGGTGTAAAGCCTAGAGTAAAACCTGATGGATTATTTCATGGTGGAGGCCAGGAGAGAAACATTCGTTCAGGGACACTAAATGTGCCTGGAATTGTAGGATTTGGTAAAGCAATGGAGATTGCAGTATCTGAAATGGATTCAGAAAATAAAAAATTCAAAGAATGGACTGATTTGATGTTATCTGAATTTGAAAAGATTGGTGGAAAATTAAATGGACATTCTACAAAACGACTATCTCACAATCTCAATGTGTATTTCCCAGGAATTGAAAGTAAATCAATCATTAATTCAATATCAAAAGAGATTGCAATTTCTGCAGGGTCTGCTTGTACTACTCATGTTGTGGAACCATCACATGTACTATTGGCATTGGGATTAGATGAGGATACAACACACTATGCAATTAGAATTGGGTTAGGAAGATTCAATGAAACGAATGAAATTAAATTTACTGTGGATAAAATTTATGATGTGGTAAAATCATTAAAAAAAATTAGTGTCTGATTTACAAGTCAATTTTACCCTAAACCTTTAATATATTATTTTTATAAATCTTCATAATGGAATTAAAAGAAATAGACCTTGATAAGTTGCATGTTGGATTAAGTAGTGTTAGAATTGAAAATGTACGTGATGAACTTGATGATTTATCACATTCCATAAAGACTCATGGTCTTATCCAACCAATCATAGTTTTTAAAAAATCTGATGGACAATATGAAATTTTAGCAGGTCAACGAAGATTGCATGCATTTCAAAAATTAAATAATGAAAACCCTGAAGAAGGATTTGATAAAATCACTTGTAGTATTATGGAATCTACTGACGAATATAATGCAAAAGCGATTTACGTTTCAGAAAGTCTTACTCACCTTCCAATGACGATGACAGATATTATTGATGCATGTGATGTTCTTTTCAAAAAATATAATGACATAACAATTGTTGCAAAAATGACCGGAATTTCAAAAATATTAGTACAAAGATATGTGAAATTTGCAAGATTACCAAAATTGCTTCAAGATAATTTAGATTTAATTCATAAAAATCCTAAATCTGCAGTTAATCTTGCAGTGGAAGCTACAGATACGTTATGTTATACTCCTAATGGGGACATATCCGAACAGAAAGTTTTTGATCTTGCAAAAAAATTTGGAGATAAGAAAAAACAATCACAAGAAGATTATAAAAAATTGAAACAAGCAGCTGAAGAACATCCTAAAGAATCATTGGAAAAAATTGAAGAAGAATCTGTAAAAATTATGAATCCTAAAAAATATAGTATTGTTTTAGAT
>JABHJJ010000038.1 GCA_018691945.1 Candidatus Nitrosopelagicus sp.
AGCCATGCATCCAAACCCTGCGGCTGTGATTGCTTGTCTATAGCTTCTATCGTGTACATCTCCTGCTGCAAAAATCCCCTCCATGTTTGTATGTGTTTTATTTTTTAATACGATGTACCCTTCATCATCTAGATCTATTTGACCTTTGAATAACTGTGTATTTGGTATGTGCCCAATTGCAACAAATAATCCTCCTACGTCAATTGTTTTTTCTTCATTTGTTTTTAGATTTTTTAATACTGCTTGCTGCATTTTTTGATCACCTTTAATTTGAATTACTTCTGAATTCCAATGAAACTGTATTTTTTCATTATTCATGGCTCTTTCTTGCATTACTTTACTTGCACGCAACTCTCCTCTTCTGTGCACTACGTGAATTTTGGTTGCAAATTTTGTTAGAAATGTTGCCTCCTCAATTGCTGAATCTCCTCCGCCTACCACGACAAGTTCCATGTTTCTAAAGAATGGCCCATCACATGTTGCACAATATGATACTCCTTTACCTGAAAATTCCTCTTCTCCTTCAATTCCCATTTTTCTTGGATTTGCACCTGTTGCAATAATTACTGCTCGTGCTTCGTATTCTTCAGAACTTGTCAGTACTTTGTAAGGTTCACGTCTAAAATCCGTATCCACTACTACATCGTCCACAATAGTTGTTCCCATTCTTTGAGACTGTTTCCTCATTTCTATTATTAAATCTGGGCCCATTATCCCATTCTCAAATCCTGGATAGTTTTCAACTTCTGTAGTGTTGACTAGCTGTCCCCCTGGCAGTAATCCCGATAAAATTAAAGTGTCATAACCTGCTCTTGAACAATAAATTCCTGCAGTATATCCTGATGGCCCTGCACCAATGATTATCACATCAAATTTAGTTTTCTTTGCATCTGGTATTTTTGGGCCGTCATTACTTGTTTGTAATACTGCTTCTCCTGAATCTGCTGACATCATAGTGTATAACGTCTTTATTTCAATAATTTAAGTCAATATACTATTCTATGATATTTTATTTCTAATTTTTATCATGTACTCTTCGTGTTTTTTACACATTTTTTTATTATCTATTTGTGAAATGAAAAGATCTTTTTGCCAATGGGCATTAAACAATCTACATTGATTATTGTCACAAAAAGCATCTCCTGTTTCATAGTAAAATATTGCTTGTAATACATATCCTTCAATAATATCTGACATTCTGGAATCTCCATATTCTAAAAATTGACCTTTGTATTTTTTCTTAATTTCTTCAATTTCCTCTTTTGAAAAATTCGTCATTAGATCTAGATAGTATTGTTTGGGTTTGGCAGGGGCTTCAACTGTGCCTGTAGTTGAAATTATTATTGGATTTGATCCAATCCATGCTCTTGCATGATATCTAAAATCATTTTTATCAAATGTACATGTGAGTTTATTTGTAAAAATTATGTTTAAAACATCTTGATTTTTTTCCTCACTTGGAATTAATTCTGCAATTATTTTATTTAATTCAATTCCGTCATAGAGTGTCATTTCTTCTCTATTTGACATGTCATTATTTTCTGATTCAATTAGAATTTCTTCTCTCGATGGAATGTGTCTTTGAAATATTTTTTTTAAGTTAAAGATTCTACTACTGGCAATATTTTCACACATTTTTTGATTTAAATTTTCAAAAATATTGTTTCTTATTTCCGTTTTAATTTGAAATGTATTTAGAATAAATTTTTCTATATTTCTAATGTCTATTTCTGGAACTGAAGGTTCATTGTATAATATTATTTTTGAAATTTTCACTATGGTATGATTATTTTATTAATTACTTATCTCTCTAACTCTTTTAGTTTCTCAGCTACTATTTGTGCTGCTTTCTTTCCTGAATATAGCATTGAACCAAACGTTGGTCCCATTCTTGCCAATCCGTAAGTTTCAGTAACTGACATTCCTGCTGCAACTAATCCTGGATAAATTTCACCTGTTTTATTCACTACGTGCTCTTCTCCATCATTGACGTGCATTGGTTCCATTCCTTTCCATTCTGCTAGTCCTCTATCTACTAGCCTTTTCACTGCTACTGAATCATGACCTGATGCATCAACTATTATTTTTGCTTCTAATGCTATTGGATCAACACATGTAATGTTTCGTGGTAATGCTGAAACCGGCATCCAGTTAACTACAATTCCTGCCACTCTTCCGTTCTTTAAGACTAAATCATCAAACTTTGTAAGTTGTAAAAATTTTACTCCTGAATCACATGCTGCTCCAATTAATTTTGATACTGCATGTGGTCCTGGTGTCAAGTATAACCCCTCTGCAACTTTTTTGTATGGAATTCCTAGTTCATCCCAAAACTTTTGTGCAGGTTCTCTAACTGTAACTGGATTCATCATATATCCTCCTAACCAGTATCCTCCTCCTAAGTAATTATTTTGTTCAATAACTAAAACTTTGTAACCCATGTTTGAAAGCTCTCTACTAGCTGTTAATCCTGCAGGACCTGCACCGATAATTATTACGTCTGATTCTGCTCTGTCTATTAATACATCGTGAAATTCATTTGCTATTGCACGTGTAATTTCAA
>JABHJJ010000039.1 GCA_018691945.1 Candidatus Nitrosopelagicus sp.
ACCAAAACATCGGTACGGCCACAAACATAGAAAGACACATGCATGACGTTTCATTTTTGATTCTCCTAGTGTAAACTAGGCATTTCAAAAACTATCATTATAAAAAATAAAAAAAAGAAAATTGGTAGTTACTTGATAATAGATATTAAGAAAATTAATTTAAAATTACTAGTCTTACTCTACACTTTTCACATTTACTGCATTTGGGCCTTTTTCTGATTCGCCAATCTCGAATTCGACTTTATCTCCATCTCTGATCTGACCTTCAATGTTTGTTTTGTGAACAAACAAATCTTTGTCTTCACCTTCACGTTCGATAAATCCGAAACCTTTGGTTTGGTTGAACCATTTTACGGTACCGTTTTCCATCTTATCTGTCCATAATTTTTAGTATATTTATATCTGATTTTTATGATTAGGTCGGACTAATAATATTTACATAAAATTAGGTAAAACTAACAAATTATTATAAAAAAACTTAGGAAAACCTAAAAAAAATACACTTTATTAATCTAGGGTGGTAAAATAAAATATGAAAATAGAAAATAGAATGAAACAAACTGGTTGGACTAGATTCTGGTCTTGGTATGAAAGACATATGACTGAGTCGCTTGCCCTCACTGCACTCATAATCTACATGCAAATTCCGCACATGATTTGGAACGCGGATCTATACTTGGAAGCTGGAATGATCAGTCATGTACATCCTGTACTTGATTTCTTTTTGTATGGTGTAGATTTGATAGAAATTTTTCCAATGATCAATATTGGATTTCTAATCTATGCTAGAATTAGAAAATCACAAAATTCAAAGAATGCATGATCTCATGCATCTGGATTATTTTTCATAAATTCTTTCAAAGCGATCTTTAAAGCCAATGTCTCAATTTTTTGGGTTTTTTGTCCTGCAAGAAAAAAATCTGTAGAATCTGAATTTACTAGTATTGAACTTGCACCATCTTCCATCTCTATTTTTGCAGTTGAGCTATGTTCTAAGACCTCTATAATTTCCTTCAAATCCTCGTGTCTTAGATATAATGTCTTTTCTTCATCATCTGTAAACAACCATGTAATTCTGCACCCTTTTTCTCCTGGTAAATACGGTGTATCGATCTTGAAATCATCTGACATGAAAATATATTATTTCATGAGTTGAAAAGTCTATTCAATACATTCTACCTAGTCTGTTTATTCTAATCTTTGACTTTAAAATAGACATTAACGAAATAGTATAACATTGGATATACTGCAATTAGCTGAAGAGTATTATTATTACACATTTGCGGTAGTATTTGCCATTGGTCTTTTACAAGGCTCAATATTAGCTCGTGGAATAAGAAAAAAATTCCCTAAATTAAAAAAATATGCAAAAGGTGTATCAATAGTCATTCTAATTCTATTCTCAATTAACGCGGCTGGAAATATATCAAAATTTGTAGAGCCCGCAAAAGTTGAATTTTCTGAATTTATAATTCCTGAAACTCCAGAAGATGCATTTCTACTACTCATTGACATGCTGGGATTAAATGCTGGAATTATAGCTGTAACTGGAATTTTCATATCTATTACTTTGATACTTTTATTCAGATTTGCAGATCTGAATCCAATATCCCGTTATTTTGTTTTTACAATTAGTGTAATTGTCTTCATAATTGCCATGTTAGGAAGATTTACAGATTATGTTCCCAACACTTTTCAAATTATTTTGTATGTCATGTATCAACTTGGTATGACTCTTGGAATATTTGCTATAATGCGTAGACGTGAAAAAGATTCTCTGGATAATTTCAACTAGTTTTATTTTTATAAAAATATTCTCAGACCTGCACATCTGTTACGAATTGTTACTTCTGTAACTCCAGATGCTTCAGAAATCTCTCTTTGTGTCTTGGTTCCACCTTCTGAAATACATGCAAGATATAATGCGGCAGCTGCTAATCCTGTAGGATCTTTCCCTGCAACAACTCCAATTTTTTTTGCTTTTCTTAGAATTTCCACTGCTTTGCGTTTTGTCTTTTCTCCTAACCCTGCAATACTTGCAATTCTTGGAATACCATTAACTGGGTCTGCAACTGGAACTTTGAGGTCTAATTCTCTAAATACTAATCTGTAACATCGTGCTACATCTTTTCGTCTAATGTTTATTCCATCTGCAACGTTATCCAAAGTTCTAGGTGTTTCTGTATCTCTACAAGCAGCATAAACGCATGCTGCAACTAAACCTAAAATTGAGCGTCCTTTGACTAGCTTTTTCTCAACTGCTTTTCGATAAATATATGCTGCCTTTTCAATTACCGCATCTGTTAAAGATAATTTATCTTTTAATTTATCCATTTCACTTAATGCCTGTCTCAAATTTTTATCTATAGATGAATGAGCTTGTGATCTACTGTCCCATGTTCTCAATCTGTCAATTGATTGTTTCATAGCAGATGAAAGTGGTTTACCTGTTGCATCTTTGTTTACTGCGCCAATAACAGTGGATAATCCCATATCGTGCATTGTAATTGATGTACCTGCTCCAGTTCTACTCTTATCCACTCCATCATTTGCAAACGATCTCCACTCTGGACCTGATGCTTCACTTGCTTCAGATAAAACAATTCCACATGTTTTACATACAATCTCTCCTGAATTGTCATCCGTGATTAGTGTAGTTTTGTTACAGGAAGGACATCTTTGTTCATTAGATGATTTCAACTAAACCTGATGTGTGGTTACACTTTAAATCATTTCACACCTAATCTTATGGTTAATTGTATGTCTTTACTCATAACTAATTCTAATTTTTTAGAACAAACAGCGAAACTCTTTATTCATACGTGAAATCAATTTCAATATGGTAACAAAAATACCCAAAGTTGTAGGCATTGAAATTCTTAAAAAAAATGGACTAGATGTCGACAAACTTGTGAAACTTCTCATAACAAATGCATCTGTAGAATTTACTGCTTACTATTACTTTACGAATCTACGAATGCATGCTACAGGAATGGAAGGTGAAGGAATCAAGGGAATAATTGAAGATGCACGTCTTGAGGATCTAAGTCACTTTGAATCTTGTATTGAGAGAATTTTCCAACTAGGTGGAAGTCTTCCAAATGATGCACAAGCATTCATTAAAATGTCTGGGTGTGAATTTTTACAATTACCAAAAAATCCGACTGACATTAAAGCAATCTTAGAAAAATGCCTCAAAGCAGAACAAGGTGCAATTGTTAACTGGAATAAAGTATGTAAAATGACATACAATAAAGATCCTGCAACATATGACATTGCTAAAGATATTTTGATGGAAGAGATTGAACATGAGAGCTGGTTCCTAGAATTATTGTATGGACGACCTTCTGGTCACATGCGACGTAAATTCTCAGGCGAACGTCCTCACACCCAAAAACATTCTAGAGCATTAGGTTAGTCATTTCCCAAAAATATTGGACTAGTGCTTATTTTTTTATCAACATCTAAAATACAATATGCATATTGTGTATTTTTCATTGAAGGGTACATTATACTCTCTTTATCATTACTATGTTTTAGTCCAATCCCGTGACCTAATTCATGTGTCATGATATATTCTACTGTATCAACATGATACAGTTGAAAATTTCCATCACAACCATATCCTCCTAATGCTACTTCGACTACTCCTTTTCCAAGATTGGCATGGCCCAAAACTCCTTCTCCTAAATCTCTAACAACCCATGTTACCCAAAGATTTGCATTTGTTTTTGTTTTTGATGTTACAAAATTAATCTTGATCTTTTTTCCATCATTTGCAGAAAATTCTGCATCTTCCCACATCTTGAATGAGTTCACTAATGTGCTAACATGATCCAATGGTAGGCCTATTGGTTGTTCGTTTACATAAACTTTGTATTCTAAATGGTAGACATCATCTATTAAGACATATTCTGGATTTGGGAAATTTTTGTTTCCAATTTCAATTTGCTGATCATAGTTCCATTTTACATAATCTCTCAAGAATTTCTTGATAACATCGTTACTTGGGTTTGGATACTCAATGTATCTTTTTTCTTGATTCACTTCTTTTTCAATTCTGTCTAAATATCTGGAAAATTCCCATTCATTTCTATCTTTTACCTTTTTTTCGTCTTCTGTTAATTCTTGGATATCTGGAATATCAATTATCAACAACCCATTACCAATCAAAAAATTAACCCCCTTCAAAAATTCTTCATCAGGTATCTGGCCATCTGCCCACCATCCTGCAGTATTTTTTATCCATGCTGGAATTGATTGCAATGTAGATTGTATCTCATCTGAAGATTCTACATTGATAATTCTATTTTCTATCAAAAATTGTAAAGATTTTACAAATTCTTCATCAGGTATCTGGCCATCTGCCCACCATCCTGCAGTATTTTTTATCCATGCTGGAACTGTTTGTGGAATGTTCAATGTAAACACTTGTGGTTTTTCAACTTCATTGTAAGGATATTTTTCTACAGTCTTTGTTGCAAATTCATAATAGTTTTGTACAATATGATTTTCTGGAAGTATCTCATATGCTTGTTCAAAATATGTCAATGCTTGTTTATATTCTCCAAAATTTCCAAATCCAACACCTAATCCAATCAATGCTGTCGCATCTTGTGAATCTTGCTGATGTACATTATAAAACTCAAGAATTGAACTTTTATGCCTATCGAGATTACTTAATGCAATTCCTTTCATTAATAATGTTTTTTTGTTTTCAGGAGAAATTTCCAAAATCTCATCATACACTTCAACTGCTTGCCTGTATTCTCCTAACATGAAATGATCATTCGCTTTTTTATACAAATTTGGTAGATCATACACTCCCTGCGCAAATGAAACACTCATTGTAGGAGATAAAAACAATACAAAAACCGTCCCCGTAATCAATGAAAATTTTATGAAGTTACTACTAATCATATTATTGAGATTTCTTTTTTTTTCAAAATTAAATGATTCTACAAAATATACTGTGCCTATTCACACCTGACTCGAAACAACGTCGCCTACAAAAATTTTCTTCATTTCTTTGGCTGTTTTCAACTTTAATGCTCCGTCATTATCAATCCCGTGAGAGATTCCTGAAATCTCTCCATTTGATGTATTGATGGTGATCTTTTTACCTATTCTATCTGCTCTTTTTGTCCATTCTTTTACAATTTTTGATTTCTCTCCTTTGTTTAATTGCACCAGAACCTTTTCAAATTGTAATAGAAACTCTCTGAGAAGCACAGTTGGGGATGTATTATCATCTTTTTTTCGAAGTGAATTTACGCCGTAAAAATTTGGACTCTTTGATAATCTTTTTTCTAGCTTTTTTACATCTACATCAAAATTAATTCCAACTCCTAACACCAAATAATCAATATTGTTTGCCTGAAATGAGGCATTCACTAACATGCCTGCAACTTTTTTACCATTCATCATAATATCATTTGGCCATTTTACTTGAGTTTCTACTCCCAATATCGATTTGATTGATTTTGATAATGCCACTGCTCCTGCAATTGGAACTAGAGTTGAACTTGAGACATCAAATTTTGGATGAATAATTAAAGAAAACCACATACCTCCTTTTGGAGATGCCCATATCCTGTCACGACGACCTCTTCCAGATGTCTGCTTTTCAGCAATAATGATTGTACCATCTTCTTTTTCATCAGATGCAATTTGCTGTGCAAAATTTTGGGTGGAATCAATTTCTTCAAAATAATATACTCTTTTTCCAATTACTTTGGTCTTAAGTTCCCGTGTGATTTCCCAAGGAAGTAATTTTTCAGTATCACTTACCAATCTGTAGCCTAATTTTTGTTTTGATTCTATCTTGTATCCAAGTGTTTGAATTTTTTTTATATGTTTCCATACTGCAACTCTGCTTATCTTTAAAACATCACTTAGATCTTGACCTGATAAATATTCAGAATCGTGTGTTTGAAAAAAAGATAGTACCTTGACTAAACCAATATTATCGAATGATGTGTATGACATTAGAAACCTATATCGATATCAAATCCGCCATCATCTCCCATGTCGG
>JABHJJ010000040.1 GCA_018691945.1 Candidatus Nitrosopelagicus sp.
CAATGTGGACTCCATCAAAAAAAGAATTAGAGAAAATACTGGAAGTGGATAATGTACATGAATTATTTCTAGTTGGACAGGTCTGTATCGAAAGAATGTTAGAGAAAATACTGGAAAAGAAATTCAATATTCCTATAGAAGCATTAGATGATCCAATGATTATGTGGACACAAAAATACTTGATACTAGAGAAATCAGGTCTACTCAAAGGTAATGTAAAGAAAAATGTTCGTTTGATTAACAGTATAAGAAATAGATATGCACATAGATTGAAACCTGATGAAAAAGCGATTGGAAATAATATTAGAGAATTAGAGTATCTGGGTGTATCACATACAAATCCAACCACAAAATTTGAAAAGTATAGAATTTGTGTAATTAGTACTTTTACAGCATTAGAGAAATTGTTGTAAATTTATTAAAGAAAAAATCTATCCTGTATCATGAAACCAGAGAAATGCGCATATTGTGGAGATATGGTTGACATTCCATTTGAATGCACATATTGTAAAGATCCATTTTGTGATGAACATAGACTTCCTGAAGACCATCGCTGTGTGAAATTAACAGTGATTAGAGCAAAAAAGTTTGGCGAAAGAAAAGTGATTAGAGATGGAGATCCTGGATCCAGTAAATTCAAAAAATTCTTTGGAAGATTTCGATAATTTAGTATTCTGCTTTTGTTGGATCAATTTTTGAGCGTCTTGCTTGATAAAATAATGTAACAGCTAATGCAAGCATTACCAAAATTGACATCCATAATGGTTCTACATGGACATTATTCTCTTGTGTAACAATCATTGAAGGAGAAACAACATAAATCACAGATAAGATTATCATAGAAACTCCTTGCACAGAAAGTTTTTTCCATGAAGAAATTTTGATTGCTCTACTGATTAATTCTATTATGATAAGAGCCAAAAATGGATAGATTGTGAAAGCTAAGAAATCAATTATATCAACTGAGCCAGGATGAGACATGTTATTCTTCTATTCTAACTTTTAATGCAATTCCATTTGAAATTAAAGATTGTGCATTTTCGTTAGGGATTGTTGCAATATCTTCAGGTTTGAATGGACCATATTTTTCTAGATCAACGCCTACAATTTCGTCAAACTCTTTGACAAATCTGACTGTTACAGGTTTTGTTTTGTGTTTTGTAGAAGTGATTTCCAGTAGTTTTGATTTTCCATTTACTATTCCAGATATTATTATGTTTTTTCTTTCATTCATTTCATCGTTTGAATCAATAACAAATTTTTCTTCATCAGTTAGTTTACTATAAGATGTTGTGGACATTGTGGAGATTTTTTCTAGTCTTCTATTTATTAAGAGTTCAGTTAAATTTGTTGCAGTTGAAATTATCTGGTTTTTAGTTTTCTTTGCAATTCCATCGTATTCTTCATTTTTTAATTTTCCAATAAAGTTTGATAGATTTCTAAAAAAATCAGTACTGAGCTCCTGTGGTTCATCAGTTTGAAATTCTTGCATGACAGTTATATGGAGATTTTTTAGATCTACTGATTCATTAGATGACATTTTAATACAAAGTTAATCTTAAATGGCACGTTTAATTCTTTTAGCTTGAAGTAGAAAATTGCCGTATAAAGTAATAGGTGGTAAGGCCACACAAGTAAAATATTCATCAGACGAGGTGTTCTCTAGAATAAAACATGAGGGAATTAAGTTCATAGATCTTCAATTTACTGGTCTAACAGGTAGGTTTCATCATACTACAATCTCAGCAGATACATTTACGCCCGATCAGATGGAAGATGGCTTACCAAAACTAGATGGTTCGTCAATTGTAGGATTTACAGACATTGCAGATTCTGATTTGATACTAAAACCTGATCCAAGTACATTTGCAATCATCCCATGGGTTAAAGAGAAAAAGACAGCTAGATTACTTTGTGATGTTTATTGGGGTGGAGGCAGAGGTCGTCTAGAAAGTGATCCTAGAGGAATTTGTCAAAAAGCAGAGAAATATGTCAAAACACAAGGATTTGATTTTAGTAATTGGGGACCTGAAGTAGAATTTTTTGTATTTGATAAGGTACATTGGGATGTTTTGACACCATACAAAGGTCAATCATACTCAATTGAATCTGTCGAAGCACCATGGAGTCAGGAAGGAACTGGGTATCCTATGGGATTACAAGAAGGATATTACCCAAGTACACCATCAGATACTCTTGCACCATTTAGAAATGAATGTGTAGATGTTTTGAATGATAATTTTGGGATTTTATGTGATAACCATCATCACGAAGTAGCAACAGCAGGACAATGTGAAATTGATATTAAATATGATTATATGACAAATTCTGCTGATGGTGCTCAAACATACAAGTATGTTGTAAGAAATGTTGCACAAC
>JABHJJ010000041.1 GCA_018691945.1 Candidatus Nitrosopelagicus sp.
ATCTCAAAATCTAAATTACATGAATCAATATATTCATCAGCAAATCTTGATTTCATTATTGTTGGTTCATAGAGAAATTTGTATTTCCCTTTAATTTTTTTATCCCATGATACATATCTTGATGATTTCTCTAAATATGAAAATCCAATTCTTCTGTCTTCAATTTTTTTAACTGCAATATTTGAAAGTCCTTCCACTGCAATTTGTGCAATACCTAACTCTGCAACTGAATCGTCGCCATATTCTAACAAAACTTTATCGTAAAACTCTTCCCCACGATTTTTATTTTTTAGAAATTCATCTAAGAAAATTTTTCTCATACTTTTGTTTGTTCTACTATATCGTGACATCAAAGCACCACGATCAACTTGCCTTGGTGTGATTACTGCAAAGACATTTTTATCTGAATTCGAAAAATGTTTTTCTAAAATTCTTCTCTCGTTAATTGAAAATTCTGACAATAATATTATTTTTTGTGATTGGTTTTATCTTTATCTTCTACCAATCTGAATTAGATCGGGTGACTTTGTTGGAAGATCAGTTCCATTTTGTTGACCTTTTGCTTGCCATCTTGTTAACACTTCGCGAAATGCTTTTTCCATACCTTCATCTTCAATATACATCAAAGTTGTCACCCATCTCCCTTTAACGCTCTTTTCATTTCCAACCGGTCCGCCAAGTGACTTCATCCAAAATTTAGATGGAAGAACTTTCAATGAATCGTTTTCTGGTTCATCTCTTAATTTTTCCCAATATTCTGACACAAATTTTAGAATCTGACCTAATTCTTCTTTATCAATCATAATAATTTCTCATTAAATTCTAATAATAAAATTACTCTTAGTCATGAATCTCTAATTTAGTTAATTTCTTTCTACTAAAATTGTCAACCTTGTTAACACTTGGTCGATTATATCGATCTGTCAATTTCAGTCATGAACAACTGTGAAGTTGAGATCATTGGTAAACCCGTAAAAGACATGTACGGTGCATCAATGGGCAAAATTTTAGGTACATCCACAGATGTTGATGGGTCTATACAGACAGTCGGCATTAATTGTGGCTCTGAAGGACTAAAACAAATTGCTTTTGATCAACTCGTAGTTCAATCTGAAGTAGTAATTTTCATCCCTAAGTGGAGACTGGATTCACAACGTTTACTAAAACAAAAAGAACTTGTAATCCGACGTCTTAACGCATTGATGGAAATTGTCTCTGACAACGACAGCATGAAGTCTGATGCAGAAATAATTCATGAAAAGTACAACACAAAATTAATGACACTCCAACGTACTGAATATGAAATTAACTCTGAATTAGATAATAGAGTCGTCGAAATTGAAGAACAGGAAAAATCTGTCAAAGTTCTTTTGTTTGACGCAAAAGTTCAATTCAAAAGTAACGAAATTTCTCAGGAGACCTTCGATCATGTACAAAAAGAAACAGACGAAATGCTTCAGCACATGAAACATGAGAAAGATGAGATTGCCAAAGTTAAATCCAGACTAGCAAATCTCTCACTCGAAGATATGATTCCAAAGGTATCACAATCTTCGGTGGTGCCAGGAACCTATCTAAAAGAACCTTCTGCATGCGATTCAAATGAAACTCGCTTACCAGAACCTCCTTGTTCTGAACCTTCATCGGAAGAGTCAACTAACACTCAGATGATGACAATTCCTTCACAAAACGATGCTCCAGCAACACCTGAATCTGACTGGATTAAAAGAATGAATTCACAATAATTCGTTTAACTTTTTAAAATCATATTATAACAAGTATTATTGCACTCTGAGAAATTTGAAATTGGATTAGGAAATAATGATTCTTCAATAAGGGACTCTGCAAAGAAAGACTATCTGTCATTTTGGGATGAATGTGCAAAATCATTGTCTTGGTTTGAACCCTGGAGTGAAACTCTACGATGGAATCCTCCTTTCGCAAAATGGTTTGTTGGTGGAAAACTCAACGCATCATACAATGCCTTAGATGTACATCAAAACTCAAAATCTGATAAAACTGCTATTTTATGGGAAGGCGAAGATGGGACTGATAGAAAAATTACATACGGAGAAATGTTTGAACAAGTCAAAAAACTTGCCAATGTTTTGAAATCATTAGGCGTCAAAAAGGGGGATCGTGTAACAAT
>JABHJJ010000042.1 GCA_018691945.1 Candidatus Nitrosopelagicus sp.
ACTTTTCTTTTTGGTTTAGCTTTTACTTTTCTTGTTTTTGATTTAGTAACTTTTCTTTTTGGTTTAGCTTTTACTTTTCTTGTTTTTGATTTAGTAACTTTTCTTTTTGGTTTAGCTTTAGGAATAACAGATTTTATTTTTGATAATTGTGAGATAATTGATATCTCACGTTTCTTTGCTGATTCAAACTTTTTCGATACAGAATCCAGTTTTTCTTGAGTAATTTTTGTTAATTTTGTGAGTTCAGGTTTCGACTCAATATTCTTCTTGATGGTTTTTGTAACAGAATTCTTTTTTTTCTCAATTTCAGAAATGGTTTGAGAAAATTGTTTCTCCATAGAGGCTCTTTGTTTGATTTCATTTTTGATTTCACCTATAGTAGAAAGTATTGAATTTAGTCGGTATTCTAAACTCTGTTTTTCCTCAGAATTATCAGCAAAGTCAATTTCACTTTCAATTTGTTCTTTATTTTGAATTTCAAGGTTTAATCTTTCTTGAGCAGCAGATTTTAGTCGTTGAATACTTTCCATTTGGACAAGTTTTTGACTTAGCGTTTCATTAATGTCATCAGCACTTTGTTTAAATGACTCAATTCGGTTCTGGGTTGATTTTAAAGATGATGAATATTTTTTAGACATAGATTTTATTTTTTTATATTCATTTTCTCCTTTTCGTCTGATCTTACTAATTTCAGATTTTTGAGAACTTAATTGTTTGAGTTTACTTCTTAACCCTACCATAAGATAATCAAGAATTATCGTTGCTTAAGTTATTCAGAATGTGAGGTTTTGACTTTTCTGTAAAGAAAATTTACATGATTGCTTCCAAAAAATTTTTTTAGGTATAAGTGATCGTAAAATATGGAATTTCATCCGTCAAAAATCCCTATTTTTCAGACATTTGATGTAAAAGATGAAAAACAAGCAAGTGATATTGCACATGAAATGGTCATGATTGGATTTGACAAAGAGAACAAAGGTTTCAAAGTTTTAATGCCAAAAGAAGACAAAACAGCAGCGAAACGGATCGGATATACGGTAACTACAACCGTGACATATGCACTACGAAAAACTAATCAAGAGAGGGATGTACGTTATTGGACATTTCATGAGAACAAAGATCATCAAACTGAAGGTATAGATCATCACCGCTATGCGATAGTTTTCGTCAGTTCTAGAGTTTTAGAGAAACTAGATTTTTCGTGGTAAGAATATTTCATCTAGTTTTAGCCTTTTTGAGACATATCCTGCCAGAAAGATTCCTAAAATTGTTCCACCAATTACATCTAATGGATAATGTTGTAGAACATAGATTCTACTTAATGACATCAGTATTGGATAAAGCCAGATTAGATGAACACCTCTAGGAAATTTTTCAGATAATACATACACCATCACAAATGCAAATATTGTCGAACGTGCGGCATGTCCGGAAGGGAATCCTGCAGTCCAACTTCGTCCTTCACAGAAAAGTGAAAAGCTGTCTGGTTCTACCTCAACTGGGAGTTCACTTCCAAGCCAATCTAAAAATGGTCTATCTCTGTCAACTCCACATTTCACATATCCAGTCAGAATTGTAGAAATTACAAGTAAGATGAGTAGAATCATCCCAATTCTTCGAGTTTTTCTAATAATTAGGAGTATTATGCTAAATGGGAGCATTACAAAAATATTGCCAGATTCAGTTAGAAGCCACACACTATAATCAATAGATGGATTTCCAGCAGATTTTTGAACATTAGTCATGAATTGTTTTTCAGAGTCCAAAGTTGATTCTGACATTGCAATAAAAGTACAGATAAGAAATATGGCTAGGAGTATGAAGAAGGGTCTTGATCTAATGCCAAATAGAATATTTTGCAATTATATCTCATTTATTCAATAATTGACAACAATATGTCATTTACCATCATTAATGATATGATCGGATAAACGAATTTTAACAGGAGAAATGATTTGTGTGTTGTGGGCATACTAACATTAGATAATTTTGATGTTAAAGGAAAAACTGTGTTACTTCGCGTAGATATGAACTGCCCAATTCATCCAGATACAGGAGAAATTTTAGGGACAAAAAGAATTGAAGAAGTAGTTGAGACAATAAATGCACTAGATGGAGCAAAAGTTGTCGTTATATCTCATCAAGGGAGAGTGGGTAGAGGAGATTTTGTAGGAATGGAAGAACATGCAAAACAATTAGAAAAATTTTCAAATAAAAAAGTAAGGTATGTTGCAGATGTTATTGGATCATTAGCACAAGAAGAAATTAAGAAAATGAGTGATAATGAGATAATCCTACTTGATAATCTGAGATTGTGTGCTGAAGAAAATTATGAATTTTCATTAGAAGAGAGTGCAAGAACAATTATGGTACAGAGGTTAAAGGATTTATTTGACTTATTTATTTTAGATTCTTTTCCAAGTGCACATAGAACACATCCATCATTGGTAGGCTTTGCTCAAGTGTTACCAACTTGTGCAGGTCGCTTGTTAGAGAGAGAGGTTAAACAATTAGATAATATACTTACAGTTGCAAAGTCTCCATTTACAGTGGTGCTAGGAGGAGCAAAAGTTGATGATAGACTAAAAGCGATAAAATTACTAATCAAAAAAGAACGTGCAGACCATGTATTGCTTACTGGAGTAATTGCTAATGTCTTTTTACGAGCACAGGGAAGAATAAAATTTCCATTGAATATTAAAGATGAAGATGAGATGGTTGCAAAAGCCCATTCATTAATTGGGGAACATCCAGATGTATTCTCAACACCAGTAGATATTGCAGTGAATAAAGATGGAGAAAGAGTAGAGATAGATGTAAGAGATTTAGCAAAAGATGACGAAATATTTGATATTGGAACAAAGACTTTGGAGCATTATTCAAGAATTGTTTCAAGTGCAGGAACTGTATTCATGAGTGGACCTGCAGGATTCTTTGAAAAAGAGAATTTCCAATTTGGTACAAAATCTATGCTAGAAGCAATATCACAATCCATGGCAACATCAATAATTAGTGGCGGACATTTGACATCTGCACTCAGACAGTATAATTTAACTGAAAAAGTAAATCACATTAGTACTGCAGGCGGGGCATTGGTAAGATACCTGACAGGGCAAAAATTACCCATGATAAAATGCCTAGAAGATGCTGCAGAAAAACATACTAAAGATTAGAATTACAATCCGAATTTGGGCAAACTCTAGATTCCTCTTTACCTAGATAAATTTCAGTATTACAAGAATTACAAGTAATTTTTTCAACATCATCGAATATCTTAAACCATTGAGTTGTGAAGTTTTGTGCAATACAACGAACTAATCCATCATTCTCAATTTTTTTGAAATCACTTTCCAAGTCATCAATTGTTTGAGATTGATCAAAAATTTCATTTTTTTTCAGTAATTCATAGATTTCATCATTATTGAAACGTAAATCTATTTCATTAAAATTTTCAAATATTATTTTTCTAATTTGAAGTACTGTTGAATTTGTCATACTAGTATAGATTAGCAGCCTCTTCATTTAAGTTTCCTGCAGATTCAGAATCTTTCAACTTATCAACAAAATATGAATAAATTCCAAATTTGAGAGTTTTAAGAGATAATAACGCACATTTTATTCTGACAGGACTTGTTTTGATTAGATGCTCCAGACCCAATTCAGATAACAATTCATCTTTTGTGAATTTTTTGACTTCATCAAGAGTTTTCCCTTTTATCATTTCAGTTAGAACTGAAGAGCATGCCATACAAATCGCACATCCTTTTCCATCAAATTTGATATCACTGATTTTATCACCATCAATATTCAGATAAAGATCAATACTATCACCACATAGAGGATTACTATCATGTCTGTGTATATGAGCATCTTCAAGTTTTCCATAATTTGAAGGATTACGAGAATATTCAATTATCATTTCAGTGTAAATTGGATCACCACTCATAATTTGAACACCTTTGCAACATGCTGTAATGAAGAAATTAATACATCAATCTCTTCTTTTGTGTTATAAATGTAAAAACTTGCACGATTAGTTGCAGCAACATTGAGTTTTTCCATTAGTACTTGTGCACAATGATGACCAGAACGTATTGCAACACCTTCTTTATCAATAATAGTTCCAACATCATGTGGATGCACATCGTTGAAATTAAAAGAAACAACACCACCTCTCTTTTCAGGTTCTTTTGTTCCATACAATGTAATTCCAGGAACTTTTTTCATTTCATCTAGTGCATATTTAGTTAATTCTAATTCATGATTTCGAATATTATTCATACCAATTTTTTCAAGATATTCGATTGCTTTTGCAAATCCAATTACATCTGCAATATTTGGAGTGCCTGCCTCAAATTTGTATGGTAAATCATTCCACGTTGTTTCATACTTGTGTACTTCACGAATCATATCACCACCTCCAAGGAATGGACTCATTTTTTCAAGAATTTCTTTTTTGGCCCATAAAACACCGACTCCAGTTGGACCTAACATTTTATGTGCAGAAAAAACATAAAAATCAGAATTTAAATCAGTTAAATCAATTTTCATATGTGGAACAGATTGTGCACCATCAATCAAAACTTTAACTCCTACAGATCTACATTTTGAAACAATTTCTTTGACCGGAGAAATTGTTCCTAAAACATTTGACATGTGACTAAATGTAACTAGTTTCACTTTTCCAGTTGATAGATAATCATCCAATTGCTCAAGCATTAATTCCCCATTGTCATCAATGTCAATGTACTTGAGTTTTGCTTTTTTTTCTTGAGTTAGTAATTGCCATGGAACAATATTTGAATGATGTTCATATTCTGTAGTAACAATTATGTCTCCCTCCTTAATATTATCACGTCCCCAAGCATACGCTACAAGATTTATTCCTTCAGTGGTACCTCTAACAAAAATAATCTCTTGTGAATCTTCAACATTAAGAAATTTTGCTACTTTATCCCTAGTTTCTTCAAAAGCCTCAGTCGATTCTTCAGCTAAAGCATGAACAGCTCGATGAATATTAGAATTATGATTTTTATAATAATCAGAGATTGCATCGATAACCTGATTAGGTTTTTGTGTAGTTGCAGCATTATCAAGATATACTAATTTTTTATTATCTCTAACTCGTCTATTTAAAACAGGAAAGTCATTTCTTAGATCCTTAAATGAACTCGTTGTTGCTTGCATTATTCACACCTCAATTAAGATATCATTATCTTCTATTTTTATTCTGTAAGTTTGTAATGGGTTTTCAGCAGGAAGGTTTTGAGGTTTACCATCATCCATATTGAATACCGAAAGATGTAACGGGCAAGTTAGTCCATTTTCTGTCAATATTCCATTAGCTAAATCAGCTTCTGCATGAGTGCATATCCTATCAGTTGCAAATAGTTTTCCATTGATATTTGTTAAGAGTAATTTTTTTTCATTATGATCAAAACTAAACATTTCACCTTGACCTAAACTACCAGTACTGCATGCCTTTATCCAATCAGCCATTTTATTTTACCGATACTTGTAGTGTTGTTCAATTTCAGCATTTTCATTATATCGAGTTTCTTCAATCTCAACTAGTGCTTTCAATTGTTCATCGTTGTTAATTGATAATTCTTTTCCTTCCCATTTTGATTCAATTAAGTATGCAATCCAAGCACGTACTTGATGAGACATTGAACGTGACATTGGTTCCAAAAATCCTTCTACAATAATTCTTTCAGCTTCAGGTTTGCTTAGACAACGTGTTCCTAAATAGAAGAGTTGTTCTTCGTCCATTTGTGCAACAGATGCAGAATGTGTCGCTTTTACATCATTTGTAAGAATCTCTAATCCAGGAATTGCATCAGATTTTGCATCTTTATCTAATAAAATAGAACGACCAGAGAGAAATGAATTGGAGTGAGCTGCATTTTCATTTATTTTGATCATTCCTTTGAACAAAGATTTTGATTTGTTTTTTAGAATTGATTTTTCTACAACTTTTCCTTCAGTAGATTGTTCATTATGATTTACAATTGTATTTAGATCAAATGATTGTTCATTATTTCCAAAGACAACTTCAGAATCCGTTGCAACAGCACCAGTTCCATTAAGATTATAGTTAATTCTATATCTAGACAACATTGCACCAAATAGCCCAAGATACCAATTAATCTTTGAATCTTGTGCAAGATGTGAACTTCTTGTAGAGAAGTTAATGGATGACTGATCCATCATTTGAAGTGACGTAACATCAAGACTGCTATTTGCACCAATAGTTGTATTCAATAATTCAAGGTATGCTTGTTGTTGTCCATTTTGTGGAGAGTATAATTCTTGAACAATATTTGCTTTAGAGTTATCTTCAACAATTATAACATTTCTAGATATTGTGGACAATCCATCTTCAGATAGGCAAGAAAATAGATGAATGGGTTCATCTATGATTTGGTTTTTTGGTATGTATACAAAAAGTCCAGAATTAAATGCAGCATTATTTAGTGCAGTATATTTATCTTCATTAGAATTTGATGATTTGATTGTTTTTTCTATTAATTCCTGATGTTGTTTTAATGCATCGTCAATGGATGAAACTATAACACCTTTTGATTTTAATTCATCAGATAAATTAGCGGATATTACATTTGTTCCTACTTGTATCAGTCCATTTTCTTTTTTTACTTCTTCAACACGTTTTGAAAGAAAATCAGGTAATTTAGAATCAGAGGTTATGGATAATGAAACCTTAGTTGGATCCATACGTTTTGCATCAGTGTATTTATTGTAAAGAGAAGATACTTCAGTCGGTAATTCATTGTATATGCTAAGCGAATTTTTTCTATATTCTTTAAGCCAGTTAGGTTCGTTTTTTGATGATGAAATCTCTTCAAGTAGAGAATTTTGAATAGAGGACAGAGTTTGTTCCATGATTTATCACGATAAAGTAATTCTAACCGACTGAATTATCCATCTCTAATTTGATGAGTCTGTTTAATTCTACTGCATATTCCATTGGGAGTTCTTTTGTGAATGGTTCCATAAAGCCATTAACAATTAGAGTTAATGCCTCTTCTTCAGTAAAGCCTCGAGTCATCAAGTAGAAAATTTGTTCATCTCCAATCTTTCCAACTGTAGCTTCATGAGTTATAGTTGCATCTTCTTGATTAATTTCCATGTAGGGATAAGTATCAGTCTTGGATGTTTCATCTAATAGTAATGCATCACATCTAACAGTCGATTTTACATTGGTTGCACCTTTTGCAACATTGAGTAATCCCCTGTATGTTGAACGACCTGTAGAACGACTAACAGATTTGGAGGTAACTTTAGATGTTGTATTAGGTGCTAGATGAACCATTTTTGCACCAGTATCTTGATGTTGTCCTTTACCGGCAAATGCAATAGATAGTGTTTCACCATATGCTCTTTCGCCCATAAGATACACACCAGGATATTTCATGGTTAATTTACTTCCAATGTTTCCATCAATCCATTCAACGGTTGCACCTTCATATGCATAAGCACGTTTTGTTACAAGGTTGTAAACATCAGAACTCCAATTTTGAATTGTAGTGTATCTTAATTTTGCATCTTTGTGTGCAACCAATTCTACAACAGCAGAATGAAGAGATTCAGAGGAATAAACAGGAGCAG
>JABHJJ010000043.1 GCA_018691945.1 Candidatus Nitrosopelagicus sp.
AATCAAGATCCCGCATGTTTAGCATCTAATGCATGTTTGAAGATTATGCAAAAAAATAAACTATCCCCAGAACAAATTGGTCGACTGTATGTTGCCACAGAATCCTCATTTGATGAGTCAAAAGCAATGAATTCTTACGTTATCGGAATGTTGGAACAGGTTTATGGTTCTGGCTCATTTCAACACTGCGGAGGAATTGAATGTAAATTTGCATGTGTGAGCGGATCATATGCACTATATGATAACACAAACTGGATTCGAGCAGGAGAATCGGAAGATAAGTATGCTTTGGTAGTAGTGTCAGATATTGCAAAATATGATTTAGGTTCGAGTGGAGAAATGACTCAGGGCGGAGGCGCGATTGCAATGTTATTGAATGATTCACCACGACTTTTAGAATTTGATCCTAAAGTCACATCAACTTCAATTAAAAATGAATATGATTTTTACAGACCATTTGGAAAAGAAACACCAATTGTTCATGGACAATACTCTAATCTGTTATATCTTATTCAAGTAAAAAATGCACTAAATGATTACAAGAGAAAAGCTATCAAAACAGGATTGATAGAAATGAAAGAAGGTGAAAGTATGCTTGATCATATAGATTATCTAAACATGCATTTGCCATACAGCAATATGGGTAAAAAGGCATTAGCATATCTAGTAAGACATGAATTAAGAGGCACTCCAAAATGGAAAGAGATCATTATGGATATTGGAATGGAAGAGCCAGTTCCTAAAGATCCTCGCGGAACAATTGAGTCTATAATTGCAGATTCAGAATTTATGACAAAAGATAGTGAATTTACAAAGAAATTCGCAAAGACTGAGGCATATATGGAAATTTATGAAAATAAGGTTGCAAGTTCACTTATCGCATCAACAAGTATAGGCAATTTGTACACGGCATCACTCTATCTAGGATTCAGAAGTTGTCTAGAATTTGAATTCCAAAAAGGAGTTGATTTGGAAGGTAAACGCTTTGGTTTTGCATCATATGGAAGTGGAAGTAGTGCTATGGTGTTTAGTGGAGTAATACAACCAGAACATTTAGAAATTGTAAAAGAAATGAATTTGGAAACAGAGATTGGAGAAAGAACAAAATTAAGTTTAGAACAATATGAAGAATTACATGAGAACAAACGTACACCGGACCAATCAATTTTATCTGGAAAAAAAGAATTCATTTTAGTACATGAAGAAAGTATATCCTCAGATAAAAGAGGAGAACGAAGATATTCATTTGTTGAATAAATCAAATGAGTGAAAATTCACCCATTAAAGATGCACTTTATGCAAAAATAGATTTAATTGGTCAAAACCATATACATGAACTTCTATCAAACGGAAAATTTATAGAAATATTTGAAAAAATCTACGAACCAATCATTGATAGTATAAAAAACATTGACGAATATGAGAAATATGGAACTTTAGCAGAGAGCCTAACACATTATCTATTTACAGAGATGTTAATTCCTAGTCAACGAAAAATTACTTTTGAAGATATAGATCTAGACATGATAATTCCAAATACAATAGAATTACAAAAAGATAGTCATAATACCATAATAATATTTTTTGTTAAAACATCTAATATTCAGAAAATAAAACAAAGAATTCAAGATATAAAGAAAATTCAAAAAGATGATGCGAATATATGGGTAATTTCAAAAGATGATATTGAAATTCCACAATCCACATACAAAACAAAAAAGGAATCGTTTAGTATATTTTTGAAAGACGCTCAGAATTTTATTAAAACTAAAAAGATGAATAAATTAAATATTTTCAAAACCAAGGCCTGAGATATCTATAAAATTAGGAAAATTTTCAACATATGATTCAATATTAAATGACTCATGATAAGGAATTGCACCAAAAACTTTATGTCCAGTCAAACCAAAAATTTGATGCTTCAAATTAGATAATTCATACCCCGTAGAAATATTTTGGTTTACTACAAATCCCTTTAGTTTCAATTTTTTTTGTTGTGCATGCTCATATGTTAACATTAGATGATTCACAGTCCCTATTTTTGAACCAGTTACAATTATTGAACTTAATTGTAAATCTGAAATTAAATCAGAAACAAAATAATTTTTAGAAATAGGAGTCAGGATTCCACCTATTCCTTCAACAATCACTACATCATGAATAGAAACAAGTTGTTTGTAGGAATCAATTACCCGAGAGATATCAATTTCAAGATTGAGTTGTTTACATGCATCATATGGAGATGTAGGAATTTCAAAATAGTATGGATTTACAAGATCAATAGGATCTTTTGCTCCAGAATATTTCATTAGAATTTCAACATCTCCAGATACAGAATCAGCAGTTGCTTTGTAACCGGATGCAAAAGGTTTCATCACTCCAACATCAACACCGTTATCACGAAGATGCTTAGCTATTGCAGCACTGACACATGTTTTCCCTACATCAGTATCAGTTCCAGTAACAAAAAATGAATTCATCTTAATTTCCTAGATAATGATTTGATTGTAGATATAGTTCCATCAATTAAAAAATTAAGATCTTTTTGAGATATTGCTAATGGAGGAACTAACATTATGATATTTCCAAGCGTTCTGAAATAGATTTGATGCTTTCTACCTTCTTCAAATACTAATTTGTTCATAGAGATTTTAGAAGAAAGAGGTTTGTTTGATTTTTTGTTTTTGACAAGTTCAATTCCCATAACCATTCCCTTATGTCTAATCTCGCCTACAATATCTAAATTAGAAATGTCATTAATTCTATTTTCAAAAACATTAGATGTTTTTTGGATTTTTTTAATTAGGTGATATTTTTCATATAATTCAAGATTTTTTAGAGATAATGCAGCGGCGGTAGGATTTCCAGTATACGTATGACCATGAAAGAGATGTTTAAACTCTGAAAACTTACCAAGAAAAGAATCATTAACTTTTTTTGTGGTTAAAGTTACAGCGAATGTTTGATACCCCCCAGTAAGCATTTTTCCAAACGAAACAATGTCTGGAATAGATTTTTGGGATTGGTATTCAACCATAGATCCTAGTCTGCCAAAACCAGTTGCAATTTCATCTAATACAAATAAAACATCATTCTTTTTGCATATTTGAGATATTTTTTTTTGAAAAGTTTTAGGATAGATTATCACTCCACCTGCCATCTGTGCACCACTTTCCATGACAAATGCAGCAATAGAATTATCTTTTTCAAGTTTAGATTCAATTTTTGATAAACAAAATTCACTATATTCCTCAGAAGATATGTTTTTGTGAGTTCCAAAAACCGAAGTTCTTGGAACAGGAAATTGTATAGTTGAAAACAATTTTGAGCGGAATTTTGAGAAAAATTCAGGCATATATCCCACAGACATTGCACCAAATGTATCGCCATGATAGCCATTTTCCAGGGTAGCAATGTTTGTTTTTTTATCTTCTCCGATATTACGCCAATATTGTAAAGCAATTTTTATTGCAATTTCCATTGCGGTTGAACCATTATCTGAAAAGAAAACAGAGTTCATTTTCGGGTTTAATTTTAATAGTTTTTTAGATAGTTTTTCAGCAGCAGGATGTGTTAGATTAAACAAAGGCGTGTGCTGCATTATTTTTGTTTGTTTGATTATTTCAGACACTAGTTCAGGTTTTGAGTGACCCCAAACATTGCACCACATACTTGCAACACCATCCAGCATTTTTCCACCCTTGGAATCATATAACCACATACCTTTAGCAGATGTTATTTTAGGAAAAGTTGTCCATTCAGACATTTGAGTATTAGGATGCCATACAGAACTATGAGATTTCATACAAATTATAATTTTTACGACTAATTAATGGTTAACCACAGATTTTATACAAGTTAACGCTTATTTACTAAATTTTTCAATTTTGAATATGCAAAATCAAACTGAATTAATCTTAGAGTGTAAAAATAGAGTACTTACCAAGCAGGGTTTAACCGAAGAAATGACAAATGAGTTATTCAATGTAGAAAACAAAGTTTTGAGTCAATTATCAGACGCTGCAAACGAGATTACCAGAATATTTCAAGGTTCAAAAATAGACGTTGAACAATTAGCAAATATTAAAAAAAATTATTGTAGTGAAGATTGTACTTTTTGTAGTCAATCAGCATTTTTTGATACAGGAATTGACAAGTATCAATTAATGTCTGCGGAGGAGGTAGTGAAACAGGCAACAGATGCAAAGAATGCAGGTGCACATTCATACTGTTTAGTTGCAGCATGGAGAGAACCATCTAATGACGATTTTAAGAGAGTGTGTCACATAATTGAAGAAGTTAATGAAAAAGTAGGCATTTCTATTGAATGTAGTTTAGGATTTCTAACGATTCAGCAGGCAATAAAATTGAAAGAATTAGGCGTAATCAGGTATAACCATAATTTAGAAACATCTGAATCAAAATTTCCAGAGATTTGTACAACTCATACATATCAAGATAGGATTGACACATTGCATACAGCAAGAAACGCCGGATTAGAGCTTTGTACGGGCGGAATAATAGGAATGGGGGAAACAAGAAAACAAAGAGAAGAATTAGTACAGGCCATATCTAAACTCAATCCAGAAGAGGTTACAGTAAACTTACTTGTACCATTTCCAGGTACACCTTTAGAATTACAAACCCCATTAAGCTTAGAAGAAATATTGCGAGTATTTGCAGTTTTGAGATTTTTACTTCCAAAAAGCATCATAAAAATTTCAGGTGGTCGAGAAGTTAATCTGAATGACGATGGAAAGGAATTACTTTTGAGCGGCGCCAATGGAATTATCAGCGCAGGATATTTAACATTAGATGGAAACTCAATGCAAAAAGATGTTAAAATGATAAAAGAGATTGATCTTGAAGCCTAAATTTGGCACACTTGAAAAACAATTAAGTGTAATTGAAAAAAATAATCTACTAAGAAATCTTCAAGACAGTAAAGTTGAAAAACAATTCATTGAACAAAATGGGGAAAAATTACTAAATTTTTCATCTAATGATTATCTTGGAATAACTCCAAGTAAAATTAGATATACACAATTTCAATCAAGTTCAAGACTTGTTTCAGGAAATGACTCTAGTTTTTCTATTCTTGAAAAGAAATTATCTAAACATAAATCACAAGAAAAGACAATAGTTTATCCCACAGGATACATGGCAAATATTGGAGTAATTTCGACATTAGCAAGTAAACAAGATACAATATTCAGTGATGAGTTAAACCATGCAAGTATTGTTGAAGCATGTAAATTATCGAGTGCGAAAATTAAAATTTTTAAACATAACGATATGAATGATTTTGAAAGAAAAATTCAGAAAACAAATGGGAAAAAATTTTTGGTCACTGAAGGAATATTTAGTATGGATGGAGATTGGTCAAAATTAGACGAAATAATAGAAATTTCAGAGAAAAAAGACATCATAACAATATTAGATGACGCCCATGGAGATTTTGTTTTAGGAAAAGATGGGAAAGGAACGGCTAATTTTTTCAATGTCGAAAAGGAAATTGACATGTACATTAGTAGTCTTAGTAAAGGATTAGGAAGTTTTGGAGGATATGTGTCTGGTAAAAAAAGTCTAATCGATTTATGTATAAACACATCAAAGACTTTCATATACACATCAGCATTACCTGCATCTATCAATCAATATTCACTACAAAGATTTGATTCAAATCGTGAATCATATAGAAAAAAATTATGGAAAAAGATTAATCAATTCCATCATAGATTAAATGAAATAGGATTTACAACTAGATCTAGCAGTCAAATAATTCCAATAATTATAGGTAATGAAAAAAAAGCAATGGATGTTTCAAAATTTTTAAGAAGTAATGGAATTTTTGCACAAGCAATAAGATATCCAACTGTAAAAAAGAATCAAGCACGCATAAGAATTTCAATTACAGGATGGTTATCGGAAGAAGAGATAGAGTATTCAATACAAATTTTAGAAAAAGCTAAAAGAAGATTTAATCTAAATAATTAGCGCATCATATCAAATCCACCTATAGCAGGCGAACCAACAATAAATGCCCCAACAACTATAGCACCTAACAATGCAATAACCAAATAAAATCTGGGATTCATATGAAAAACTAATAATGCTAGAATAAAAACTCACTGTGTTACGATTTTATAAAATCAGGATATACTAGTAACGTGGTAGAAGTTTCGATACTTATTGCATTTTTGGCAGGAATAGGATCATTTTTTGCTCCATGTATCATACCAATGGTTCCAGCATTTTTAGCATATATTTCAGGTACAACATTATCCGAAGTCAAAACAAAAGAGAATGTTATCTCAATTAACAAGTCAAATGTACTTCTAAATTCAATATTTTTTGTACTTGGTTTTTCAGTAGTATTTTCAGCATTAGGGGTTGCAATCAATTCAATTTTTTATGAAAATGCAAATCAGGTTGTATCAGAATTTAATCAAATTGGAGGAATAATCATCATAGGGTTTGGAACATACATGATTCTAAGCCATAAAATTCGTATACTCAATATTGAAAAGAAAATATTCCCAAAAAGCGTAGGAATCAGATTTCCAGTGTCATTTTTGTTTGGAATGGCATTTGCAGCAGGATGGACACCATGCGTAGG
The DNA here is from genome assembly GCA_018691945.1 of Candidatus Nitrosopelagicus sp. Classification (GTDB taxonomy): domain Archaea; phylum Thermoproteota; class Nitrososphaeria; order Nitrososphaerales; family Nitrosopumilaceae; genus Nitrosopelagicus. Next base: position 6,620 of record JABHJJ010000043.1, read on the forward strand.
ACCAATATTAGGTACAATAATCACTCTTGCAGCAACAACCCCTGGAATTGCATTCAATCTACTACTTGCCTATTCCATAGGAATGGGAATACCATTTATGATAATGGGTGCATTAATTTCGAAATCAAGTAAGATAATTTCAAGAGTTGGAAAACATTTGAAATACTATACAGTGCTTTTTGGAATAATAATAATTATACTTGGAATACTAGTATTCCTCAATCAATTAGTTTTAATTGCAAACTTTCCAATTCTAAATGATCTATTACTGTTGAGTTGAAATGAAAAAGGAATACAAGTATGCATCAATATTTTTTGCAATAATTGCAATTGGAATAATTTCTATTTCTTATTTTTATGACGAGGTTGATCTAAAAAGAAATACAACTGATGACACAATTGTATCTGATAAAAAATTTCTCAGAAGTTCTCCAGAATTAAAAGAGGTTTCAGGCTACATCAATACCTCTTCAGAAGAAATTAAACAAATGATAAATGGAAATGTAGTTCTTTATGATTTTTGGACATATAGTTGTATAAATTGCATTAGAACCCTACCATATCTTACAGCATGGGACGAAAAGTATGGGGATCAAGGATTAGTAATTGTAGGAATACATACCCCTGAATTTGAATTTGAGAAGGAATATGAAAATGTAGTTTTTGCAACTAAAAAATTTGGAGTGAAATACCCCGTGCTACAAGATAATGAAAAAGAGATTTGGAATGATTTTAAAAATAGATACTGGCCAAGAAAATACATTGCAGACCATGA
>JABHJJ010000044.1 GCA_018691945.1 Candidatus Nitrosopelagicus sp.
CAAGCAGGTGCAGGAATAGTTTTTGACTCAATAGCAGAAAATGAACTAAAAGAAACAGAGCATAAAGCAAATGCAATGATTACTGCATTAAAGGAGGCAACAAAATGAAATTTCTAATTATAGATAATTATGATTCTTTTGTGTATAACATTGCTCAAAGATTAGGAGAGTTAGGAATTACATCAGATGTGATAAGAAATGACAAAATAACAATAAAGGATATTAAGAATTCAAATTATGATGCCATAGTTATTTCTCCAGGGCCTGGAACACCGGATGATGAAAGATATTTTGGAGTTTGTAAAAAAGTTATAATGGAACTTGGACCTGTAAAACCAATTTTAGGAGTTTGCCTAGGTCATCAAGGAATAATTTCATGTTTTGGAGGAAAAGTTGTTAATGCAAAAAATATTCGTCATGGAAAAACTAGTCAAATTAAACATACGGATGAATCATTATTCATAGGAGTGAAAAATCCGTTTAGAGCAACTAGATATCACTCATTGGTAGGAGAAAAAACAATCATACCAGATTCATTAAAAATTACCGCAGTAGCAGAAGATGATGGAGAAGTTATGGGAGTTAGTCACAAAGAGTATCTAATCGAAGGAGTTCAATTCCATCCGGAATCAATATTGACTGATGAAGGAACAAAAATCTTTGCAAATTTTATAGAAAAGGTGAAAAAATATGAAAAAAATAACTGAGGATCTTACATTTGACGAAATGTCAGCAGTGATGAGTGAAATCCTAAATGGAAAACACAAAGATGAAGAATTAGCGGAATTTCTTGGAGATTTATCATGCAAAGGAGAGACAGATGAAGAATTACGTGCAATGCTTACAAAAATGAACCAGTATTCGGTAAATATCGATCCACAATGTCATGGGAATTTAATTGATGTTTGTGGAACAGGCGGAGATAATTTACAGACTTTCAATATCTCTACAACCGCATCTTTTGTTATTGCAGGTGCAGGAGGAAATGTTGCAAAACATGGAAATCGTTCAGTTTCAGGCGTTTCAGGTAGTGCAGATATTTTTGAGTATTTTGGGTTTGATTTGAGTTCAAAACCATGGATAGTAGAAGAGAGTATAGAAAAAATAGGAATAGGATTCATGTTTGCTCCAACGTTTCACCCAGCTATGAAAAATGTTGCCCCAGCTAGAAAATTAATAGGTAAAAGAACAGCCTTCAATCTTTTAGGACCACTATGTAATCCAGCAAAAGTAAGACATCAGATGATAGGAGTTTTTGCAGACAAGTATATTGAAAGAATTGTAAGAATCATGCAAAAAAACTTTTCCGACACAGTTTTAGCTGTAAGATCAGATGATGGGATGGATGAACTGTCAACAACATCAAAAAATAAAGCATGTCTACTAAAAAATGAAGAAATTACAGAGTTCATAATAGATCCAAGTAAGTATAACATGGAAAAAGGCAATTTATCAAATATTCAAATTTCAACAAAACAAGAAGCTATAGATGCATTTGCTAAGGTATTGAATAATACATCAAACAAAACAATGAAAGAAATTACAATATTAAATGCCGCAGGAGGACTACTTGTAGGAGGGATTTGTGACAGATTTGATGAAGGAGTAGAGTTAGCTCTAGAAACAATAAACAATGGAAATGCGTTTAAAAAATTAAAACAATTTACAAAAGAAAATAATGCATTAGACAAATTAGAGGAGTTTGAGTGATATGGAAAATATTTTAGAAAAACTTGTTAATAATTCAAAGAAAGCAATTAATGACGGAGTATACGAAATATCTGAATCACTATCTAAATCAGAAATTGATTTAGGCGAAACCATGGTCAGATCACAACATGCGCCATTAATCACAGAAGTAAAATTTTCATCTCCCGCACTAGGAAACATTAGAAAAGTATCAAACCCAGTAAACATTGCAATTGATATGGTTAATGGAGGCGCATCAGCGTTATCAGTATTAACTCAGCCATTTTTGTTTGATGGATCACCAGAACTTTTTATGAAAGTTAGAAAAGTGGTAAAAATTCCAATGTTGATGAAAGACATTACAGTAGACAAAATACAAATTGATGCCGCAAAAAAAATGGGTGCCGATTATTTTTTACTCATACAATCTCTTTTCGATAAAAAAATGGTATCTGAAATGGATGAATTAATTGATTATGGGCATAAAAACGGAGTGAAAGTACTCGTAGAGGCACATACCTCAAAAGAATTTGAAAATGCATGTAAAACTGACGCAGATATTGTTGGAATCAATAATAGAAATCTAGATACCTTGAAAATAGATCTGAATACAACTAGAAATATTCTAGAAGAATTTAATTCATCTAAAATCATCATCTCAGAAAGTGGGATTGAAACTCAAGAGGATATTCGATTTCTTCATAAATGCGGCGTGAAAGGGTATCTTATAGGTACAGCAATAATGAAAAATGAGGATATTGAACAAACAGTCAGGAGGTTAGTGAATTCCATATGAAGATTGGAATGCCAAAAGATGGAAGATTTGGAGAGTTTGGTGGGAAGTATATACCAGAAACATTGGCACCTGCAATAGAGGAATTAGAAAAAAATTATCTAAAAATCAGAAATGACAAAAACTTCAAAAAAGAACTTGGCAGATTATTAATCGATTATGCGGGAAGACCAACCCCAATTTACTTTGCCAAAAATCTTACAAAGACCATAGGTGGCGCTAAAATTTATCTAAAAAGAGAAGATTTGTTGCATGGAGGAGCTCACAAAATCAACAATACGTTAGGACAAGCATTACTTGCCAAACGTATGGGAAAGAAAAGAATCATTGCAGAAACAGGAGCCGGTCAACATGGAGTAGCTACTGCAATGGCATGTGCAAGTTTAGGATTGAAAGCAGAAATTTACATGGGATATGTAGATACATTACGTCAAAAACAAAATGTTTTCAGAATGGAATTATTAGGAGCTAAAGTACATCCGGTAAAATCAGGTTCAAAAACATTGAAAGATGCAATAAATGAAGCAATGAGAGATTGGATTACAAATGTTGATTCAACTTACTATTTACTAGGTTCAGCTGTAGGTCCTCACCCATATCCACTAATGGTAAGAGATTTTCAAGCAGTAATTGGTACAGAAATTAAAAAACAGATGAAGAAGATTCCAAATGCAGTGATTGCATGTGTAGGTGGAGGCTCTAATGCAATAGGAACATTTTATCCACTAATTGACACTAATGCCAAAATTATAGGAATAGAGGCAGGAGGAAAAGGAATAAAAACAAAATTACACTCAGCTCCACTTACTGCTGGAAAAAAAGGAGTATTGCATGGAATGATGACATATCTAATGCAAGATAAGGATGGACAAATTAGTGAAACACATAGTATTTCTGCAGGATTAGATTATCCAGGGGTTGGACCAGAACATGCATATCTTAAAGACAAAAATCGTGTAGAATACAAAGCTGTAACTGATGATGAAGTAATTAATGCATTTTTAATATTGACCAAAACAGAAGGAATAATTCCTGCATTAGAATCAGCCCATGCAATAGCATATGCAATTAAAATTTCAAAGAAGATGAAAAAAACAGAATCAATTGTTGTTACACTATCAGGTAGAGGCGACAAAGACATCGATATAGTAAAGGAGTATTTAGCAAATGTCAAGAATACAAGATAAATTTAATCAGTTAAGATCAAACAATGAGGCAGCGTTAATCTCATACATTATGGCAGGATATCCATCAGAAAAAGCAACATTATCCGCAGTTAGAGGACTAATTCGCGGAGGGGCCGACATTATTGAATTAGGATTTCCATTTTCAGACCCAATTGCAGATGGGCCGACAATTCAGATGGCAAGTACAGAATCATTGAATAATGGAACAAAGATTGATGATTTTTTTGCAATTGTAAA